>JBATYS010000313.1:0-3092 GCA_049674205.1 Candidatus Aminicenantaceae bacterium | reverse complement strand
ATCGTCACTTCTCTCTTGCTGAAGAAATTAGCTAGCTTATCCTCTTTGGCAAACGTCTGCCGGTCTGTACAGGAACTGAATACGAGGATTCCGATCACTATCAGCGATAAGGTTTGGATGGTGTGTTTCCTCAGCATGTTCACCCTGTGAAATCCGTCTAAAATATTCAGGATGTGGAAGATAGCACATGACATTCATGATGTCAACGGAAAAGACAGGGGTCTCCTTTTAAGTCCATGGGAGGGTCGTGTAAGACATCCCAAAAAACTGTGATGAATGACGTTCCGAATGATCAGATTATATGATATCGAAAACGCGCTCAGTTTCCCCAGCGAGGAAACTTCGCTCGGATCCGGGCTTCCCTCACATCTCCCCAAGGGAGATGCACCATGCCCATCCAGCCCTTCTCACGGTTTTCCCCACCACACAATTGGAATACTCAATAGCGCAATGTGATGCTTGCCATCATGGTTTTTGGGATACATACTTCAATAAAAGATGTTTTGACATCTTCGCCTCCACTCTGATAAGCTTGGGCAGAGGGAAAAGCTGCCTTTTGAGAGAGAGGTAAAGAATATTCATGGCTAAAAGAACCAGTGGGAGTCTTTACAGGGAACAAAGAGTCGGCGTCTTTGTCGATGTCCAAAATTTGTATTATTCAGCGAAATTTATCCATAAGGCCAAGGTGAACTTCAAAACCCTTCTCAGCAAAGCCATCAAAGACCGTAATCTCATTCGGGCCATTGCCTATGTGATCAAGGCCGATGTCAAGGATGAAACAAATTTTTTCGATGCACTCAAAAATTTTGGATATGAAGTCAAAGCCAAGGACCTTCAGATCTTTTACGGGGGTGCCAAAAAAGGCGACTGGGACATCGGCATTGCCATGGACTTGATCGAACTCGCATCCAGGTTGGATGCCATCGTTCTCGTGAGCGGGGACGGAGATTTCGTGCCGCTCGTCAACCACGTCAAACACGCTTTGGGTTGCTACGTGGAGATTATGGCTTTCGGGAAATCCAGCTCACAAAAACTTGTCGAAGTTGCTGACAATTATATCGACATGGACAAGGAACTATCAACCTATCTTATTCAAAGCGGAAAATCGTAATTTCCAGAATAAAGATATAAGCCTGGATTATTCACGAATCGAGGCCAACCCACCCCACCCTAACATTAAGGTGGAGGAAGTGGCCTATGAAGCTGTAGTGAACTACCGCCTGACGTGGGCTACAACGAAGCCACTGTAGTGAGATCGGCTCGCCCGAAGGGTAAAAAATGTCGATGATAATTAAAGAAGTCAATGGAAGAGAGATAGCCAAAATTGCATTCTGGATGAACAAGCCAAATCATCACTTATGTTAGTTATAACATGTATCGACATTTTTTATGAATAATTCAGGGAAGCATTAAATTATATAAGGAGGTGGATAGGATGAAATCAGAGGTCATTGATAAGCTGGCTGCCTTGGTCACTGTTGCATTCGGTTTGGTTGCTGCCCTGGCTTGGAATGGGGCCATTCAAGCCATTTTCAAGAAAGTTTTTGGCACAGCCGAGGGAATGGGCCCCATGCTCGTCTATGCCGTGATCGTGACGATCATCGCTGTCCTTGCCACCCTTTGGGTCGGCAAAGCTGCTGCAAAAGCCAAAAAAGAGTAGAAGTCCTGTATCCCGGTGTCGCAGTCCTTATTTATCTGGAGCTGCCTGTGACTTGGTCTAAAAGTATCTTCTGAGTCGTTTTCTTGTACTTTTTTTATATGAGTGTTGGAGTCTACTACAGCTACGTGGCCACTGCCTTAACCTTAATGTTAGGGTTGGGTGGGTTGGCTTCGACTCGTGAATAACCCAGGCTATCTAGAGGGATTGAAACTTTTTAGGGGATTCTGGTGTTCTCTAACTATAGACAGAGATATCCTGAGATTATGCTGCATATAAGGAAGTTATCGCCATGAAACGAACGCTGATTTTGGGAATTTTATCCATTCTTCTGTTTCGTCCTTCAATCCATGCGAACAGAGTCAGTGTCTGTTCTGGGAGTCCGATTTTGCCTCCCCAGATTTCTGAATTCTACAACGGGTATAACTTTATCAGCTCCTTCAGCACAGGGGCAGAGCGGGAGATGCTCATCGAAAGGTACAGCAAAAATGGGATTCCCGAAGATATGGAGACGGAAAGATTGGGAAAAGTGTTCAACCGGATGATGAGACTCAAAGATCAGTTCTTTGTTATGGATTCCGAGATGGTCCTTTGGGTGGGGCCGACTCCCAAATTTTGGAAGTTTCATTTTCGACCTGTGATTTTTGATGTCTTAGGTATTCAAATCTCGGGCGATACGGCCGTTGTTGACGTTGTATCCTATGAGGTGGAGCCCGATATGATATTGAGGTTTATTTCATCCTATGAACAGAGCAACGGAGATACACAAAAAATCCCCTCTCCTGAAGAGAGAATCCTTCAGGCAAATTGCCGCACTCCTGGAAAGATATTCCACAGGTGGGTCCTCCAAAACGGGAAGTGGAAAAAACGCGTGGCGGATCTTTATCAGCTGAAAGAAAAAAGGTATTAAGATCCACACAATTTTTTCCTCTTTTTCCTTTTCTCCCCCCTCCTCTTTTTGATTTTGTCTCATGTCGGGTAGTCCCTTTTCCAGAGTGCAGATCCCTGTAATGCGGGGGATGTTTTGCTCTTTCCTTTTGACCCCTCAGCCGCTATAATATAAACAGAGAGTATAATGGCATTTAATACATTCGTGAACAAAAAGTCTTGGGCTGTTTTGATATTCATCGTATTTGCTCTTCCTCTTTTCACCGGGACTGCGCACGCGCAAAAGTTCCAGCTTTCGGCTTTTGGAGGGATCAATCAGGTCTTCAAATATGGTTCAGAGGATGATTATATCCTTGGTGGGAATGATTTTCCCATCACTCCTGCCCATACACCCCCGGCTTTGGGTGTGTCCTTTACATATTTCTTCTCGGAAAACTTGGGATTAGAGCTGGATTGGCGTTATGTTTTGTCTTCGAAGGTGACCCTCGAAGACCCTTCCGATCAAGATACTGTTGAGATCGATTCGTCCAAGCACTATTCATTGACC
>JBATYS010000312.1:0-1947 GCA_049674205.1 Candidatus Aminicenantaceae bacterium | reverse complement strand
TGGTCACCTCGAGCATACTTGTTTGGCTCGGTTCCCTGGCCTGGTTGTACTCTGCCCCCAATGAACAGGACGCCCTGTTCTGGGCCACGATCGAGCATTTCGGCGTGGCTTTTATCCCGAGTTTCTTCTTCATTTTCACCTTGGATATCATCCGGCGTTACAGGCAATACAAACTCTTTGCCTGGGCCACTCTAGGACTCTCGGGCCTGTTTTGCGCCGGTTTTGTGTTCTCCCCTTATCTGATCGAAGGCGTTTCTCTCCAGCGCTGGGGTTATTATGCCCGGTATGGTCCGCTGGGATTCACTCTCATTGTCTATGTGGGCCTCTTCATGTTGATCAGCATGTCCCTCCTCTGGACAGAATTCCTGGGAAGCACCTCCGAGCGGGAAAGGAGCCGGCTTAAAGGTATTTTTCTAGGGGTTGTGTTAGGTCTAGTCGGAGCCATCGATTTTATTCCGGCCTTGGGGATTCCCATTTATCCCCTTGGGTATATTCCCATATTCATCTGTGCTCTGATATTGGGACAGACCATCCTGCGCTTCAGGTTGATCGACCTGACCCCTTCCTTTGCGGCCAAACACATCCTTGAGACGACCGAAGGGCCGATCTCTGTCATCGACCTTGAAGGGAATATCTGTGTGGTCAATCGATCTCTCTGCGAGCTGCTCGGATACAGAGAAAAGGAACTGAAAGACCAGAAAGTCTCCTTGCTTTTCGATGTCTCCGGCGACGTTTTTCCGGGTAAACTCAACAGGGATTGGGTGCTCCGCGCTCGAGAGATGAGGTGGGAGAGAAAGGACGGCACGACTGTTGACATGAGCGTCTCTGCATCTGCGATCACAGACAAGGATGGCACCCCTGCAGGAATCGTATACGCGGCCACGGATATCACCGAGCGCAAAAAAGCAGAAGAGGAGCTCAAACAAGCCAAGGAAGCCGCGGAACGGGCCAATCAGGCAAAGAGCGAGTTTTTGGCCAACATGTCTCATGAGATCCGCACACCCCTCAATGCTGTGATCGGTTTTTCCGACATCCTCTCCGACACAACACTTAATGAACTCCAATTAGACTACATAGACACGATCCGCGAAAGCGGAAAGCTCTTGCTGGCTCTGATCAACGACATCCTGGACTTTTCCAAAATAGAGGCCAGGCAGATCGAGCTTGAAGAAATCGATTTCAGCATGAAGAATCTTGTGGAAGATATCTTAAAGATAGCAAGACCCAAAGTCTCGCACACAAAGATCGAACTCTATCATCATTTTGATGAGGCGATGCCAGAAAACTTCAAGGGCGATCCCACACGAATAAGACAGATTCTCCTGAATCTTCTCAACAATGCCATTAAATTTACTGAAGAGGGCGAGATCGGTGTCCGTGTATCGCCAGCACAGTCAGAACCCATCAGCTCGAAGGCTGGGAAGAGCATTTGCCCGATTCAGATTTCTGTGAAAGATACCGGCGTAGGCATTCCTAAGGACAAACAAAAATTGATCTTCGAAAAATTCACTCAGACAGATACATCCATAACACGAGAGTACGGCGGTACAGGACTGGGATTGGCCATTACCAGCGCACTCGTCGAAAAGATGAATGGAAAAATCTGGGTGGAATCCGAAGAGGGAAAAGGCAGCGAGTTCTTTGTCATACTCAAGCTCAGAGAATCAGACCTTTTGGACCGAGGTGATATCACACCACTGGAATCTGAGGAGCTCAAAGGAAAGGGAGTGTTTATCGTAGACGATAATGACAATGCCCGTCGCCTCATTAAATCCTATTGTCAGAACGCAGGACTACTCGTCCGCAAAGAATATATTCTTGCTGTAGATGCCTGGAAAGAATTGGAGACAGAGAAAGCCCTTCCCGACCTGATCATTTCGGACATCATGATGCCGAAGATGGACGGCTATAACTTTGCAAGAAAGATCAAAAGCGAGCCAAAGTTCG
>JBATYS010000311.1:0-10586 GCA_049674205.1 Candidatus Aminicenantaceae bacterium | reverse complement strand
GCCATTTTGATTTGGAAGATATCCTCGGCTTTCAATCCCCACAGAGTGCAACAATAGGCATCCATTGCCACCCTATCCACTCCGGCAACAACCTGCTGAGGCTTTGTGATCTCTCCCGGGCCCATCGGACCGTTGGTGATGATAAACTCTGTAGCATCCACTATACACAGAGCGGGTAGAACGATCGTGTTGAGGTCCGCGATGCACTGGTCGAGGTGTTTGATATCGTTGATGTCTGTCTTCCAGCCGGGCCTGTGAAAATTCTCTCTGTTGTTCGTGCGATAATTCAGGCCCATCATGTTCTTCATCGTCCCTGTGAATTTATTTCCCGCATGGTCCTTCGTGATGGGGATATCTATAAAAACATCATTGTTGAAGAACTCTTTCATGATCATCGCCTCTTTGAGTGCTTTTCCCATCGGCACTTTCACGGGCTTGAAGTTCGCATCCTCACTCTCGATAAGCTTCAAGTTTGCACCCTCTTCTTTCAGCACAGCGGCTAATCCAGCTTTTTCCCAATTGTCCATCCCCAGCCACGATAGACAGTTGACCTCTTTGGCGCCCGCTTTCTTACACATCTGGACGATGGCGCGGACGATCTCCGGTTTTGTGAATGTCCCCGGATGCCACCTCTGGACATTGGGAAGAATGGCTACCCTCGAGCCCTTAGGGACGAAATGATCCATCCCTCCGAGAAGTTCAACAGCCTTGAACGTGCTCACAAAATAGTCCGCACCTTCGACCACAGCAATACCTTGCCCTTCTTGGGCCATCGCATAAGCCGATGGGGTATGAACAAAATGACTAAGGGCACTCCCTCCGACCGCTGCGATCAGGCCATAACGAGCACTCTCTTTGATGAATTCTCTCCGTCCTATTCTTTTCCCCATGAGCCCTCCTTTCAAAAATTCAAGACAAAATCTTTCATGGATTTATCCGGATATTATAATACTAAAACCAAAAGTGCAAATTAACGATTCATTTGGCTTGAATGCTTTTGAGAATAATACTGCCCTGCTCGACTCCGATGTGTTTGGCAATAACATGGCACTTGGCTTTCAGGAGAAAAAAGATGGGGCGGTTCTCCCCGGACAGTCCCTCATAGTTGCCCTGCCCCTTGCTGATGATAAAATCCGAAGACTCATAGACCTTAAAGAACTCATCCGAGCACAGATGCAAGATGTTGCCCGGAGCATCCGCACCCGAAGATATGATGTCGGCAACCTTATCTATACCGGCAGCGATGGCATCCTCCCGAACAGCATCGTTGATTATCGGATGCTCCCGAACCACATAGGTCACAGGTTTTCCGAGCTCTTCGATGAGAACACGGTCAAATACCGTTTCTCCCGCATTGTCAGCGATATAGAGAACGTCCTTGGCCCGGCTTAATGCTGCCGTGAAGGCATTATAGTGATCGATGGCAAACCTCTGGTTGAGTATGGATTCGAGATCTTTCTCCATGTCAAACGGCATGTTGGACCCAAAATCGATCACATTTCCAGCGATGGCGATCCGAATAGCCTTTCTCAAACGATCATCAGCCGATTGCACTCTTTCCTTTAGACCCGGATAAAGAGCGAGAGCTTGTTGTGTGCACTTTTCCTTGATCTCTCTGTAGGGGTCTTTAACTCCAGTCAAACGAGATACGATCCTGTAGACCTCCCGACCGATCTCTGGAGGCGTGATATCACTCGTGATCTTCGGCAGGAGCGCATTAACTTCGAGCAAAACCTGATGGACCGTCTCTTCATCGGATGCGATCATTCGGGTAACGTTGAGCGCCTGCTGGAAGAAACACGGATAACAATCCAGATAGACCTTCATTTCCAGACGATTATAGCACTTCTCTCCGCAGAGCGCGATTATACAGATGGCATAGCATTCATCACGGTTTTGGAGATGCTTCCCGTGCGACTTAAAGATGTCCTATTGATCCTGGATGTATTCCAAGACCTCAAGTTTCAGCTTCCCGATGACCTCTGACATGGCCTGGCCCATTTCTTGGAAAATCCCCTCATCCAGGGCGCTGTCACCCAGCTTGATATGGGTGGCGTCTGTGTAATACTCACCGCTCTGTTTATCAACGGCCAACCATTTGGCATCCAATCCCACCCACTCTCCCACATAGACTTCAGGCCACATGTGATAGGCAAAAATCCCCTGTCCGTACATGACTCCGACAGCGGCACGGGCGGGGATCCCCACGGAACGACAGAGTGCCACCATCAACACAGTATGCTCAGAACAATCCCCCTCGCGATTTTCGAGGATCTCTTTGGCTGAAGCAAATCCCACATTATAGTTCGGTTCCATCTCACGACTCACCCACTCGGCGATCTTTTTCGATGCTACCCAGGAATTTTGTTCGTCCTCAACGATGCCTTTAGCGGTTTTTTCGACCTCGATATCATCGGACTGGCAAAATACTGTGGAAGCCAAATATTCGGCGAATTCCTCATCTTTTACAGGAAAAGGGATGGCGTTTTCTTCAGTGAACACCAGCGATCGTGTCTGAATAATTGCGTGATCCTCTTTGACATCTAAAAGCGTCTGACTTGCTCCATCAAAAGGAAGACTTTTAATCTTTTCGACTGGAATGCCGCTGACTTTATAAGTGACTTTTTGAACCTCTTGGGGATAAGTGAACTCTACGTTCGATTCGATTAACACGGAAAAGGCAATATCCAGATTCTGGTCGGACATCTCGAGAGCCTTCTCCTTGGGCATGCGGATCGAGGTTGTGTGCAGAAATCCTGCGTCACTGACGGATTTCCACACCTTTCCCTTCCCATCGACCCACTCGTCCATGACGATCGGAAAGATTTCAGTCATCTTGGTGCGGACATGCCATAGAGATATGTGTTCTCCCAAAATAAGGACGGATTCCTCCTCCAAAACTTCAAAAGAAATGGCAATAAGGGATTGAGTGAGGGGTTCCAGGATCTTGAACGTGTAATCCATCCCAGCGCTCAGCCCATCGGTTTCGATGATCTTAGCCAGAGGAACACCAAAGTCAAATTTCTCCGCATAGGGCAATTCCTTGGTGATTTTATCCCCGACGTAAAAAACGATCCTATCTGGCTTAACCTCGGCTTTTATGACTGTTTCATTCTGAGAGAGCTTTGTCCGGATTGTCGTCTCCACAGGGTTTCTCTCCGCGTCATAGAGAGAATCTTGCATGGTTGATATTTCTACCGGATTGCCTCCCAACCGCGAGACTCTCATCAACGACTCCTGGATACTCTTTTGGAATGTCTTGCCATCTTTGACCAGGTTAAATTCCTTGCTGTGGCTGTATCCAACCTTCACACCTTGCATGTAAACGCCCATCCAGGTTTCAGAGACATCCCCGGTTTCTTGGCTTGACGCTTCACGATAAAAGATATCATATCCTGGTTTTGCTGGATCCCCAATCCCGGTAATTTCTGTGCGCATGATTGGGGGGCTCAAAAGTAAATACAGCACAACACTAAAAATTGGCCATCGATATTGTCTGATATATTTCATCCTTTGGCTCCAAAAGGGAACCCAAAAGTATATATCACAGGCACATTTTTTTCAAAACCCCACTCTGAGAGGTACCCATCTCAAAGACTAAAATGGCATGAATTCACATTGCGTTATTAAGTGTCCCAATTGTTTGGTGGAGAAAACCGTGTAAAGGGCTCTAGGCGGGCATGGTACTTTTCTGTGTAGGGTCCGTTCCCCCCACGCGGACCGTTTGGGAAACGGTCCCTATATCTAAAATGGTGACGGAGCGATAATAGCCCCCGGGGACATTAATTTAAAATGATTAAAATTTAGGGGATGATAGAGCAGCCTAAAATGGTTTTTTATAGAAGCGGATGTTGTATCTTTTTAGTTTTTCGTTCAGCGTGGTGTATTTGATGCCCAGGAATTTTGCCGTGCTTCTTTGACATCCCTTGCACTGCGACAGGACCCGGATCAGAATGCTCTTTTCCACACTCCAAATGAGTTCTTTAAAGGGGACTCTTTTTCGGATACAAAAATACTCAATGAAAAGCTCAAAGACCTCCTTGCGGAAAGTCCTCTCTTTCCATTCATCGAGATACTCAGGGCTTATCTTTTCGGCTGATCCCGTTTCATAGTATGCCCTGCCGATCAGTCCACCGATTGGAGGAACACTTTGGTCTGTGTGCACATTTTCCGTCGCCATTGTATCTCTCCTTTTATCCCGTAAACTTAATTTTTTTCTTCACCTCTTCTGCCAGCATAGGGAGACCATCCTGAATCTTGAGTCTATCGATCTCACCAAACCTAATGGATTCGCAGTACTTGATAAAGGAGTACCAGGCCGGATGAATGTATGTCATTCCACCCGTTTTTATGCTTTCATCCAGTCTCCGTATTCCATTCGGCATGTTATATATCCCTACACTCTGTTTTCTTTGCTATGCTTTCCATTCAAAAGATATTCGATGGAATGGTTGAGGGCATTGAGATCTAAAGGTTTGATGAAAAAATGCCCGATCGAAAGACGGTTCAATTCATCCATGTCGATCATATCGGGATGGCCAGATATCAAGATCGCCTCACCTTTGTATCCAGCATCCCTGAACCTGGAGATCATCTCAAGGCCGCTGATATCGGGTAATTTTAAATCAGCGATGATGAGATCCACATTGGTTTTCTTGAACCGGTGCAAAGCTTCCTTCGGATCCTTAGCCAGATAGACTCTGTAATTATCATGGAGGATCATGAAGAAGGTCTTCCTGATGCTGTCGTCATCGTCCACAATCACAATTTTTTTCTCTTGCATTTTGTTCATCCTGAATAAATTCTGTTTTCCTCCTTCGAACATTCTCCCTCTAATGCAGATTTCGTGCCATCTGGACATTTTTTTGGACTTTCCAGGGGAAAAGGAATGAGAGAGGAAGGGGCCATTCCAAAAGCCGGGATAAGATAATTTACATGGAGTAAAATGCGTTTACATGCCTGCTAGGGATGCTCTATGAAGAGGAAAAAGAGTTAGCCTTTCAGCTCGTATTCTTTGATTTTTTTATCAAGAGTTGGCCGGCTGATCTGGAGTATTCTGCAAGTTTTGGTCTTGTTTCCCTTCATTTCCGTGAGGACATGCTGGATATAATTCATTTCCACATCCCTTATCGGAACGAGTTCTCTCGGAAGAATCCTTTTCTCAGCCCCTTCAAGCGGCAGACTTTCTTCGAGGATGACATCCCCCTTCGCCAAGATGACGGCGCGGGTCAGGGCGTTCTCCAATTCTCGGACATTCCCTCTCCATATGTGCTCCTTCAGATTTTTCATCACCGGAGGGGGAACTTTCCTGACATTTTTGCGGAGTTGCCCGTTAATTTTCTCCAGTAAATACCCGACAAGCTCCGGGATGTCTTCTTTTCTCTCACGCAGAGAGGGCAGCTGGATCACCACCACTTTGAGGCGGTAGTAGAGGTCTTCCCGAAAGGTGCCCTTCTCGATCAAAACCCTCAGATTCTGGTTTGTGGCCGCAATGATCCTCGCCTCTGTTTTGAGGACTTTTTCCCCACCGACCTTCATGAAGTCCCTGGTTTCGATAACACGGAGCAGCTTCGACTGGAGGCTCGGCGATACATCTCCAACCTCATCCAGAAAGAGAGTTCCTTTGCCTGCGATCTCGAACTTTCCTTTTGTCTCACATACGGCATCGGTGAATGCCCCCTTCACGTGTCCAAAAAGTTCGCTCTCCAGGAGAGTATCCGTGATTGCGGAACAGTTGATCACGATGAAAGGCTCCCGATTATAAGGACTGTTGTAATGGATGGCTTTTGCGACCAACTCCTTTCCGGTACCGCTCTCACCCTGTATAAGAACATTCGTGCGGGTAGGGGCCACAGAACCTATCAATTTGAAGATCTCTCTCATCTGGGGTGAACGGCCGATGATACTATCGATGGTATATTCCTTCTGTTTTTCCTCGACAAGGTAGCTGAGCTTTTCTTCCAGGTTTTGAACTT
Organism: Candidatus Aminicenantaceae bacterium; assembly: GCA_049674205.1. GTDB lineage: Bacteria > Acidobacteriota > Aminicenantia > Aminicenantales > Aminicenantaceae > WTAW01. Next base: position 4,611 of record JBATYS010000311.1, on the reverse strand, counting down.
GGATGGCTTTTGCGATGGTCAAGTCCAGCTCGACATGATCCAGAGGCTTCACCAGGTACTCGAATGCCCCCAATTTGATGGCATCCACAGTGGTCTTCATATCGTCGTAGGCTGTCATAATGATGATAGTGGCGTTTCTGTTTTTTTCTTTGATCAACCTCAACGCTTCCAAACCATCCATGTCTGGCAGACGGATATCAAGGATAACGAGATCCGGATTACACTGTTCATACTTCTCGAGCCCTTCACCTCCATCCTCAGCCACAAGAACTTCAAATTTATCTCTGGCAAAATGCGCCGAGAGAGTTTTTCTGATCAAAGGATCATCATCAATGACTAGGATCGATTTCATTGTTCTTCCCCACAAGGAATAAGGATTTCAAAACATGCTCCCTTTCCCTCTTTCTTTAGGATACGAATGGATCCATTGTGCTGTTCTACAATTTTCTGGGCATTAGCCAACCCCAACCCTATGCCGGTTGACTTTGTCGTGTAAAAAGGCTCAAAGATATTTTCCCACTTTGCTTCCGCAATGCCACACCCATTATCGGATATTTCAACCCTGATCTTTTTACCTTCCTCCTCTTCCTGGAGAGAGAGGATTATTTCGATCTCGCCCCCCACATTCAACTCCTCATAGGCATTGCGGAGGATGTTAACAATAACCAAGCGCATCTTATCACCATCCATAAAGACAGGTGGCAGGCCCTTCTGATAGTCCTTCTTGACCTGGATATTTTTAAGCTCCAACGAGTCGGCGATCATCTTGAGTGAGCTGTCGATGACCTGCTCCATGGGGAACTCTAAAAAATTCAGATCAGAGACTCGGGTAAAATTCAAGAGCTCCTTGATAAAAGTCTCGATGTGCCCGATCCCCTCCTGGGTAATTTCCAGATGCCCTTTCTCAATCTCTCCCCAGCATTCGCTCTCTGAAATTTTTTGGACGTTGAGCTTGACAGATGTCAAAGGATTCCTGATCTCGTGGGCTATACTGGCCGATAAACGCCCGATGGACGCCAGCTTCTCTGCATGGATCAACTTCTTGCCTGCCTCCTCCATCCGCTTTTTGGTGAGAAAAAGCTGCTCACTCATTTCATTGAAGCTGCTGGCGAGATTGCCGATCTCATCGTGGGAGGAAAGGTCAATCCTGTGGGAAAAATCGCCTTTGGAGATCCTCACCGTTCCGTCCACCAATTTTTTCAGCGATGTGGTGATCCCCCTGGATAACAGGATCGAGCCAAGAACGCCGACGAGTAGTCCCAGGCCTGCGATCAAGACCAGTTTGATATGCGTGTCGCGGATCTCAGCGCGTGCCTCTTCCATAGAAAGGCCGATCTTGACGGAGCCCCACCTTCGAGGAGAGCCTTCTATGTAAATGGGCGCTTCGATCTCCAATACGGGCAAGATCTGATTGGTTGCCGGGTCCTTCAGCTCTCTTCTCTCGGAATAGTAATCCCCTTCAAGTTCCCGTTCTATAAAGTTGCTGTTCTGATAGATCTCTTCATAGGCTTTGACAAATTCATTTCCGGCAAAAGGAGAGTTGTTTGCATCGTAAAACACAATGTAGATCAATTTTTCATCGATCTGTTTTTCGATGTTTTCCTCTGCCCCTGCGACATCCCTGAAGACAACAAACTCATCATAATTCAACTGGATCAAATACTCTGCCTCAAGGAATCCCCTGCTGAGTTGCTCTTCATAAATGGCGCTCACTTCCCGCTTCTCGATGACGAAGAAGATCAAGCCCACCAGTACAAAAAGCAACAATATGACTGCAAGAATAAGTTTTGTCCGCAAACTCATCAGCAATGGCCTCATTTCTTTATACGTAGATAAATAATTATGTTTTTATTTATCTAACCAAATCTTTTTAGCGTCTACGTAGTAAAAGCCCAAAGAGGGATATTCGACTCCGCGAACATAGGGTTGTATGGCCACTCTATTCTGGTGAGAGAACAGAGGAATGGCCGGTACATCTGCAAACAACAACTCTTCGATCTTATGGAAAAGGTCGATTCTTTTTTTCCAACTCCTCTCCACCTCTGCCATCTGTAGCAATCGATCGAGGTTGGAGTTTGCGTATCCAAACACATTAAAGATCGATTTGGAATGAAACAGAGGACGGACCATGTCCTCAGGATCAGGGAAGCTCATCATCCTCTCGACGAATATCAAGTATGGATCCCTGCTTCTTTCTAATTCTTCAGGAGAGTCATAGAAATCCTGGCGAGAGTCGATACCCATGTCTCTCAGCTGATCCCGCAATTCTCTATAAATTTTGTGTTTTTCATCAGTTCGCGGCAATCTAAAATAAACGGTGACTCGAGGGAATCGATCCTCATCAGAGAAACCTTCCCGCTGGAGCATTTCCTTTGCTTTTGCCAGGCTGTAGGATTCCCCCTCATGCGGAGGGAAAAACCCGGGCAAATGAGAAGGAATATAGTTGTCAGTCGGAGCCCGCAGATACTTAATATCTCTGGCTTCCTTTACAATCGCTTGTTTATCGAAGCCATAGGAGATAGCCTTTCTAACGGCTGCCCGATTCAAAGGAGAGGTCTGACAGCTCATGCCTAGAAAGTAATGTGTTGAAGGGCCATCCTCGAGCAGATGAAACTCCGAATCAAGTAATCTCATGGAGAGAATGGGGATGGCATCGATCTCTCCATTGTAGAAGTGATCGATGGTAAACAGAGAGCAGAACTCGATCCCGTCCAGATAAGGTCGGCCCTCAAAATAGTCGGAGTTTTGTTTCAGCCTAATGCCGGCTATCTCCAGCTTTGTCGTCCGCACCCAAAAGTCAAACATAAAGGGGCCCGTCCCTGAGGGCCTGCGGAAAAAATCCCTTCCTTCTTCGGTGGCTTTTTCCCGCGGGAGGATTTTGCAAAAATTCATGCTCATCAGATAGAGTGCTGAGACAAAAGGTTCTGTGAGATGCATCTCAAAGGTCAAGTCATCCACAATCCTGTATCCTTTAACCTGATCAGCTTTCCCCTCGCGAAAATCCGCCGCGCCCTCTACCCGGTTTACAAAGAACTGATAATAGGGAGAATTCGTTTCTTTATCGAGAAGCCGCTCCAGCGAATACTTGACATCGCCTGCAACAAGCTCCTTCCCATGATGGAATCTAACGCCCCGTCTCAAATAAAACGTATAGACCTTTTTATCAGAAGATATCTCCCAGTATTCGGCAAGGCCTGGCTGGATGTGGAGATTTTTATCCAATTTCACCAAGCCATCAAAGATCTGTTCGGAGAGAAAAATGAAGGAATTTGGGCTTGCCGGGTCGAGCTCCGTCCTGAAGACGTCAGTAAATGACTTGAGCCGGAAAATTCCGCCGTAGTTCGGTTGAATATCTCTGCGCACCCTAGCAGCTTTGGAGAGAATAGCAGTCCCGCACAACAGGAACAGCATAACTATTGCAGGGAGCCACGGACGCTTTCTAGACATCTCTCTTTCCTATAATGATAAAAGAATACACTGTTTAAGGCAAATATATGGCAAGTTTTATGCCATTTTTTGTATTATCGTTAATTCCTTTAATATGAATAAGTTAGAAGGCTATGAACATGCCTGTAATAGTTTTTTTGTAAATTATATTTACATAATACCCACAATTTTGCCATTAGACGTTTTTTTTGGCTCGAATTCGTATTTGCAGTCAGATTAGCTGGCTAAAGAAAACAAATGAACAGGCGTAAACAGACACGGTGTGCGAGGTCTAAAATAATTATGTGAATGTCGACATAATTTATGAATGATTCAGGTTAAAAAAGAAGCTGTGAGTTTAAGTGCGTTCAGAAACTTCGATCACACGAGAAAAAACGCGCATGATGTTTCCCCCCCAGATCTTCTGGATATCCTCTTCAGAGTAGCCACGCTTGAGGAGTTCTTCTGTGATGTTGGGCATCTCACTCACATCATTACAGCCCTCTACGCCACCGCCGCCATCAAAATCCGTGCCGATGCCCACATGATCCACGCCGATGAGCTCGACGACATGATCGATATGGTCGACCAACTCCTGTAAAGTCGTCTTCTCACCCGGATATTTTTCGTAAACTTCCTGATATTCCTCCATGGCTTTGGCTCTTGCTGCCTCATCCTGGATGTCGCGTCTGGATCCATATTTTTCGCGAAGCGCTTCTATAGCAGCGTCCCGCTCTGGAGTGGGCGGTTGTTCCTTGACAAAGCTGGACACAAAACAGATCTGGATGACTCCGCCATTCTCGGCCAAGGCTTTGAGTTGCGCGTCGGTCAAATTCCTGGGATGGTCACAGAGGGCCCGTGCGCTGGAGTGAGAGGCGATAATGGGTGCTTTTGTCATTTCGACAATATCAAAAAAGGATTTCTCAGATGCATGGGAGATGTCCACCATGATGCCCAAGCGGTTGCATTCAGCCACAACCTCTTTACCGAACTCCGATAAGCCATTATCTTCCGGGCCTCCCTGGTCTGTGGATGAATCGCAAATATCGTTGTCTCCTGAATGGCAAAGAGTGATGTACCTCACACCTCTGTTATAGTATTTTTCGATCAAGGACAGATCTCTCCCGATCGGATACCCATTTTCCATCCCGATAAAAGCGGCTCGCTTGCCCTCGTTTTCGATCT
>JBATYS010000310.1:0-7653 GCA_049674205.1 Candidatus Aminicenantaceae bacterium | reverse complement strand
CTCCAAATCCTCCTGGAGGAGTCATAGTTAAAGATCCCGGTACGGGTGAGCCCACCGGAATTCTGCATGAGAAGGCAATGGATCTCATTAAATGGCCACAACTTTCGGATAGAGAATCTCACGAAATGGATAAGGAAGCTGTTAAGTTAGCCGTGAAAGAAGCTGGAAGATTTGGCGTGACAAGTGTGCATGATTTGGACGGGAAAATTGGGGTTTTTAAAGAACTTCTCGATGAAGGTGAGCTTACGGTGAGAGTGTATGCCGGGGAAGCACTTACATCTTCACCGGAAAAATTGCAGGAATATAAAGAATGGAAACAGAAACTCGTCGATAATAATCATATGTTGAAGTTCGGTGTAATCAAAGGGTTTATCGACGGATCGCTCGGTTCATCAACCGCATTACTTGCAGAGCATTATAAGAATGATCCTTCTACCTCAGGGCTTTTACTCATGACACAGGAAGAACTCAACGATATTGTCTCATTATACGATGAAGAGAATTTTCAGATCGCCATTCATGCCATAGGAGACAAAGGCAGCAATGTCGTTCTCAACGCTTTCGAGGAATCTCTAAAAAGAAACGGCAAAAGAGATGCCCGTCACCGGATCGAACACGCTACAGTGATCATTCCCGAGGATATTCCTCGATTTAATACATTAGGCGTTATTGCGTCTGTTCAACCTGTATTCGGGCCGTCCTATGGACAGACCATTCAATCCTTTTTCGAAGATAGGCTAGGAAAAGAAAGAGCAAAATTCACGAATATTTGGAAGACTCTAGCACAAGCCAATACCCGACTGGCTTTCGGCACAGACTGGCCTGTAGAAAGCCTCAATCCGATGGAAGGAATTTATTCGGCTGTCACCAGAAAAAGCATTACGGATAAAACCGGAAATGCCTGGTTACAGGATGAAAGCCTCTCCGTAAAGGAAGCAATAGAATTTTATACACTTGGCTCTGCTTATGCCTCTTTTGAGGAGGATATCAAAGGATCTCTTCAAGCAGGCAAATTGGCAGATATCGTCGTACTTTCCAAGGATATATTCACCATCCCTGAAGAAGAGATGTTAAACACAGAAGTCGTTTATACAATACTCGGGGGGAAGATCATTTATCCTTTAGAATCTGAATAGGTGAAGATCGGAGAAAACAATGAAAAGACTAAGGTTGCTTATTGATTTTCGAGCGTGGAATTACATGCAAGTTCTGTTGAGGTATGGGATCTTCATTTTGGCACTTTTTATAGCTCCACTGGTTGGGTGGACGGAGCGAAGCGGGAGTGACATCGAAGGACTGCCCCTTAAACCCGCCAGAATCCTGAATTTCACGACAGATGAAGGAACCTGGATCTCGACAGATGTCTCCCCGGACGGTCAAACTCTGGTCTTCGATCTATTGGGAGATCTGTATGTCCTTCCGATCGAAGGAGGGATGGCGAAGGCCCTTACGCGAGGCATGGCCTTCGACACCCAGCCGCGTTTCTCCCCGGACGGCCGTCGCATAGTTTTCGTGAGCGACCGGGATGGCTCCGAGAATATCTGGACAATGAAGACTGACGGCAGCAGTGCGGAGCGGTTGACCTTCGGAAAAGACACCGTGTTTATCTCTCCGGAATGGACTCCCGATGGGGGGGCAGTCATCGCTGCCAAGACCGGCGTCGTTCGCAACAGCCAGGTGGAGCTCTGGCTCTATTCCATGGCCAATGGAAAAGGCGTGTGTCTTGTCAACAGGGAAAAGAACGGTTTGACCGCCTTGGGGCCGGCTTTCGGAGCTGATCTCCGTTTTCTTTATTTCTCTCAGAAATCCGCATCTCTCCAGAATTGGCGTCCACAGATCGGTGAATATCAGCTAGCTGTGTATGACCGACAGACTCAAGAGATCTATCCAGGCAGCAATGCCCAAGGAGCCGGTATGCGTCCCGTGCTCTCCCCCGACGGCCGTTGGCTCGTATACGCGAGCCGATTCCATGCCGATACAGGTCTCAGGCTGAGGGATCTTCATTCCGGTGAGGAGAAATGGCTGCTCCATCCGGTGCAGCTCGATGTTCAAGAGGCCCAACATGCCAGCTGGGACTTGATGCCGGGATCCTCTTTCACGCCCGATTCAAAATTCCTGATCACCACGATGGAAGGAAAAATCTGGAAAGTGAGTATTCCCGCTGGCGAGAGAATCCTCATCCCTTTTACCGCCAAAGTGGAGCAGCCTATGGGGCCGGCGGTTCAATCTGAAATTCGGGTCGATGACGGCCCCGTGCAAGCCCGTCGGATCTCAGACCCAAAGCTCTCCCCCGATGGAAAGCGGGTCGTATTTTCGGCTCTCGGGCGGCTCTGGGTGCTGGGCCTTGACGAGGGGACGCCTCGCCGCCTGACCGAGACCGATGCTGGTGAATTCCAGCCCTCCTGGTCTCCTGACGGCCGGTTTATCGTCTATGCGACCTGGGAAAACATGAAGGAGGCCGGACACCTCTATCGCATCAGAGCGAACGGAGAAGGGAAACCTGAACGTTTGACGAAGAACGCCGCCTTTTACGGCTACCCGACTTACTCGCCGGGTGGTGATCGAATCATTTTTGTTTCCATGTCGAGACAATCCTGGATCGAAGGCCTCCTCTCCGCCCCTTCGGGCTCGATCTCCGGAGACGGCGAAGTCCCGCGCATCGAGCTGGGATGGATCCCGGCCGAAGGAGGGGACAGCCGTAGGATCACCTTGCTGCATGATCTGGGACGCCCCCATTTCATAACACCTGACCGGGATAGAGTTTTTATCTACCAACCGCCGGCTCGGGCAAAGTCTCCACGGAGCGGGCTTGTCTCTGTCCGTTTAGATGGGAGCGATCTTCGCAGTCACCTAAAGGCTACCGTGTATGGCGAAAAATGGCCGGATTGGTCACCGAGCTCGAAACAGGTCCTCATGGCCCCCGGGGGCGATCGGGCTGTCATTCAGACCGGCCGTCATATTTACCTTGCCGATCTCCCCACGCCGCTTGAAGAGCCGTTGTCAATCTCTATCGGCAGTCCCGATTTTCCTTACACCGTACGAAAGATCAGTACTGTCGGCGGGGAATTCGCCGGCTGGAGCCTTGACGGAAGCGAGGTCTGCTTCTCTCTAGGTGCCAGTCTGTTCCAATACGACCTCAGTCCGGGAACGCTTAAGGAAACGAAAGTGAGAATCCAGATGCCTCGCTCCATTCCGCAGGGCACAGTCGTTTTGAAAGGCGGGAGAGCGATCACTATGCGAGGTAATGAGATCCTTCCCTCTAGCGACTTGGTGATTGAACGAAACCGGATCGTCGCTGTGGGTGCTCACGGAACCGTGGTTATTCCTCCTGGAGCTCACGTCATTGATGTCTCGGGAAAGACAATCCTGCCTGGGTTTGTAGACGTCCATAACCACCAGGGCGGCACTCAGGAGACGCGGGTCATCCAGCCCTGGGAGTTTATCTCCAGCCTGGCGTACGGTGTGACTACAGGCTACGATACCGGCGCTGCCGGCCCCTCGCTCGTGGACTATGCGGACATGGTCGAAACGGGCCAGCTCATAGGGCCGAGATTATGGGGCGCAGGGGCGCTTGTTCTTCCAGCCATGGTGGAAAAGCTGGATAGCCTGGACGATGCCAGAGATCTCGTGCGACGGTATTATAGCTACTACGGGCTCGATGCCGTCAAGCAGTACTCGTGCGGAGGCCGGAAGAAGCGGCAATTGCTGGCCATGGCGGCCAAGGAGTTCGGGCTTGCCATTCATGCTGAAGGCAACGGTGAGAACAAGCCGGGCGTGACCGAGATCATAGACGGATACACGACGCATCAGCATTACTTCACCATTCCTTTATACCGTGACATGGTGGAGCTCCTGGCTCGGTCAGGAGCGGGTTATGTTCCAACCTTGTTGATCTCACACGGGGCAAAAGGCGCGGAAGAATTCTATTATTCCCAAGGACCTATCCACGATGATCCTAAACTTCGTCTTTTCACACCTCATCCTTTTCTGGATCGTGAAACACGGCGTCGGGAGGAAACATGGGAGCATTGGATGGTTAACGAGGAATACGTTTTCCCCCGTTTGGCAAAATCGGCAGGAGACGTGCTCAAAGCGGGAGGCAAGGTCGGAGTCGGAGCGCATGGGCAGAGGCAGGGGAAGGGATTTCACTGGGAGATGTGGAGCTTGGCGACAGGGATGAGTAATCACGAAGTTCTCCGTGCAGCAACGTTACTCGGGGCCAAAATCCACGGCCTGGATCGCGACCTGGGGACGATCGATATTGGAAAACTTGCAGATCTTGTAATCTTGGATAAAGATCCCCTCGAAAATATTCGAAACACCAACTCGATCCGTTATGTCATCAAGAACGGCGTCGTTTACGAGGGTGATACGCTTACGGAGATTTGGCCGCAACACAGAGAGCGCTCCTGGCTGGAGGATTGGTATACGGATCCCCAAAAATAGCGCACCTGCATAAGAATCTCGCGTGGCCACCTGGAATGGCAAAGCTTTCATCTTCTAATATTTTTATTTGGATCTTCTTTTGGAAAAAACATAATCAGGCTTTACCGGAGCTTAAAGCCATAGGCTTGTCAGCCCTTATGAAAAGCCATAACCCGACACCGATCATGGCAAACACCGATCCGGTCGCCAGCGCCGGCACCCAGCCAAAAGCTTCGGCTGTGATCGGAACGAGAAGGGCCCCGATACCGCCCACAATGTTTCCGCCCGTATTCATGACTCCGGTGGCTGCAGATGCGTGTTTGCCGGATACGAAGATCGCTGCCGCCCAGTATGCTCCCTCAGTGAGCTGAGTACATCCGAAGCTTAACGAAAGGAATACTACGGCCAGATAAGGATTCTTGGCAGTGGCACCGAGAAAAAGAAGACCGGCAACGAGACTGAGACCGACGATGCCGGGGATTCGGCATCCCCAGCGTGCACCGATACGTTTACAGAGCCGATCGCACCAGAACCCCCCAACACTGGCAGCGACCGCACCGACCATCCAAGGAGCTGCAGCGAAGTAGCCGCCTTCCAGGATTTCAAATTCTCGAACATCGACGAGGTAGATAAAGAACCAGTTGAAGAAAATGTAGAACACGTAGTTCATGCAAAAATAGCTCGCAGTAAGCAAAAGAATGTCTCGATTTTTGAGTACACGCTTCCAAGCCGCCTTGTCCTCGATAGCCTTTTCCGGTAATGGCCGGTTCGCATTGATTAGGTGGAGCTCTTTCTTGCTAATTCTCGGGTGATCGGCCGGATTGTCTCTCGCGTACCTCCACCACACTCCTGCAATCAGAAATGCTAAGGGTGCCGTCAAGATAAAGGATTCACGCCACCCCAACGTTTCCATCAACCAAGCGATCAGCGGTGCCGTAGCGGCGGCACCCAGCGTCAGCCCGGTGCTCGTCAATCCGTTCGGAAATGCCCATCCCGATACCGGAAACCAATTCCCAATCGTTCCACCACAGGCCACAGGAAACAATGGTGCCTGCACGACTCCCATAAGGAATCGCAGTCCGATGAGTGTGGCCAGGATGATGGTTGTCGATGCGAGGGTCGTTCCGGGTACTAGGCCCGTGGCCAATGTCAGGATCCCCCATAATACGGCGATGATAGTAAGTGTTCGACGGGACCCCACAATGTTGCCGAAAATGCCACCAGGAAACTGAAAAATGGCATATCCCCAAGCAAAAGCCGAAAGCACCATACCCAACTGGATCTTGGACAATCCGAGATCGGCCATCATGCTTTCGCCGGCAATGGACATGTTCGTTCGTAGCATGTAGGCCACGAAACTCGCCATGAATAGAAGCGCAAGGATCACCCATCGCACTTGTGTACGTTGATGATCAGAGTGAGCTTCGGTTGCTGTATTCATCTATTCAAAATTTTAATTCCCTGGAATCACGAAGTGAACTTATCACACTCGAAACAACCTGGTCAATGGCCCAAATCATACTGAGCTTATTATGAGTTCTGACTTATTATGCTAAGTCAATCCCCGTTATGATTACCACAAAAATTTAAGTAATAATATAATCTTGATTATATGATAATTCAATTTATTTTCTGATTTCCCCCTTGAAGATTATTTTTTCCCCTGGAATTCATACAATAATGTTGTACAGGAATAATTTAATCTAAAAAAACTTGACATATAAAGCAATAAAAATTATAAAAAACATATGAGACTGGGGAAAATAACTATGGAAAAAGTCCCTCCTGCAAAAGCCTCTTCACAACCACTGAGCGATAGAATTCACGATTACCTCAGGGAAACCATCATTAATAATGAAATAAAGCCAAGAAATATTATCCGGGAAAAAGATATCGCTGCCGTGTTCAATTCAAGCACGACTCCCGTTAGGGAAGCGATAAAGAGGCTAGCTTCGGAAGGATTTGTCGAAGTCCATCCCTATCGACACGCGACTGTTTCAGAAATTACCCATAAAGAATATGAAGAAATCAGTGAGACGATGTATGTGCTAGACAGTTACGCTCATAAGGTCGTCATCCAGGAATTGACCGAGAAAGACCACCAAGAACTTCGAGGAATGACTTTAGAGCTGGAAAAGTTTTGCGCCATCGATACTCTTGAAAAATATTTAAAGATAAATGCAGACATACATATCTATGTATGGGAATTTCTCAAAAATGAATTTTTGTATACCACCATAAGGCAGGCCTTTGACAAGTTTCTCCACAGCCATCGCCACATTCTGTACACACAGTGGACGCGCAATGACTCATCGCTCAAAAAATCATTACGCATACATAAGAAAATAACGGAAGCACTTATAGAAAGAGATACATCTCATATCAGCAGTATTATCAAGAAGCATTGGGACCTATAGCCTGAATAGTCCAGGTTAAATGGTTATATGATCGATTGGAGAGAAATGAAAATATGAAGGAGGAAAAGAATGAGAAAGAAAAATTTTTTTATGGGCGTTTGTATTTTCTTGATCCTTAATCTCGCATTGCTCAGTGGCCTTTCCTTTGCCCAACGTGTAACGGGAAAGATCATTGGTGAGGTCACAGACGAAGAGGAAACCCCACTCCCAGGCGTGACAGTCGAAATTTCCAGTCCGTCTCTGATGGGGGGGGTGCATTCACAGATCACATCTTTAGATGGAGGTTACCGCTTTATCAATTTACCTCCCGGAACATACAAGCTTGTGTTCTTCTTAGGTGGATTTCAAACAGTTGAAAGGCAGAACATCAAAGTCTCGTTAAACACTACAGTCACAGAGGACATAATTCTGAAACAATCAACTGTTGAGGAGTCTATTGTAGTCACAGCAGAAGCCCCTGTTATCGATGTGACGAAATCAGGGGTGACTGTCAATTTCACAAAAGAGCAAATGGAAGACCTGCCTAGCGGGCGGTTTACTGTTTACGATATTATCAAACAGGCACCGGGTATCCCTCAACAAGAGCAGTCGGAATGGACGAATACTATTTATGGATCCAATACTCCATCAAATTCTTACCTCGTTGATGGTATAGATGTCAGTAGTCCCGGTCAAGGTCATGGTTGGAATTGGCAGCCCCAAGACATGTTCGAAGAGGTGGAAGTTTCAGGAGTAGGAGCACCCGCAGAGTATGGAAACTTTACAGGAGCTGTGATCAATATTGTAACAAAATCTGGAAGCAACACGTTTT
>JBATYS010000309.1:0-3506 GCA_049674205.1 Candidatus Aminicenantaceae bacterium | reverse complement strand
CGGGGATTTGTTTGAAAGCTTCGTCCATAAAACGGATGGCTTCATCGAATTGGCCCAGCATCGCATGGGTTTCCCATGCTGAATGATAGGAGTTTCCGACATCTGGATGGACAGCGATGTATTTTTTAGCAGCTGAAATTGCGGAGGCTGAGTCATTCAATAACACATTCGCATACGCAAGCATGTTGTAGCCGTTGCCTTCACTCGGATCTAATTCGAGGATTGCCTCTGCTGACCTCTTTACCTTTTCCCAATTACCATCGCCCCAACTCATTATTAAATTTAGGCAAAAGCTGCTCTTATCATTTGGATATTTCTCTACCAAAATTTGACTGATTTTTGAAGCTTCATGGATGTCTATATCAGATAATGCCATTCCAATATCGATGATCAGGCGCTCGTTTTCTGTCGCTTTCTGGGAAAATTTTTTGGCCAAAGCCATCGTCTCTTTGATGGGGGACCTGTCTGCGAATGGATTGAAAATTATCATTCCCATCCTTCCCTGTGCCCAGGCCTTCCAGGTATAGGCCATAGCAAAGGTAGGATCGATCTCTACCGCATGGTTAAAATTCTTCTCCGCCTCCTCGAATTCCCATTTCCAAAAGTTTTCAAGCCCCTTATGATAATATTTATAGGCTTCTAATGAACTCGTCGTCACATCGACGATTTTGAATTCCTGATCGCTTTTTCTGGTGTCTAGATTCATCATAGAAGCGATGTCTGCGGTCAATTGATCGACCATGGCAAGTATGCCTTGATCGTTTTGCGCACTTTCTGCCCGTGATGAATCGATAATGGTTCCGCTTCCAACGTCTGTGAGATTGGCGTCGATGATGATCTTATCTCCGATTTTCATGATGCTTCCAAGAAGCATAGATTGCACGCCTGCCCGAGAGGCGACCTCAGAGGCCGATTTTTTATCGATGGATTCGACATCCTGCTTGCCTATCTGGTTGAGGATATCGAAAAGCCTCTGGCTGCTCGTGACTTCGATTTCCTCATAGCGGCTCAGGTTTGTGGTCAACATGTTTACAAGAATCCTATCGAGATTTTCAATGCCGGAACGGTTTTCGAAGTACATGATGGCCAGCGAAGGTTTGCCGGAGGGTTCTGCATATGGAGCCCTTTTTGTCCAGGGGTTCCAGATTAACAGTCCGACCGCAATCACGGCCAGAGCTAAGACGACGGGAATCAGATTCCTCTTAAATCCAAAGCTTACCATGATCTCTTTGGAGGGTGTGGGTCTTTTTTTCGGCTTGATCCTTTCCGTTGTTGGCAGCCCTTGTTCGGTCCTCTCCAGTTCACCCTGAAGCTCTATTGTACTTTGATATCTATTGTTCTTCTCCTTTTCCAGGCATTTTAAAATCAGTTGGCTGAGATCTGGAGGGATTTGTGAGTTGATGTCTTTAGGATCGACTGGGGATTCACTTTTCTGTTTGACACCGACAGCAAAGGGAGTGTCTGCCTCAAAGGGCAGACGGCCCGTTGTCATTTCATAGAGAATGATGCCGAGGGAATAGATATCCGAACGCTGATCGACCTCTTTGGCTTCCACTTGCTCTGGACTCATATACTCGGGTGTCCCTATCATCACTCCAGAACCAGTGATCCCTTTTCCTTTAACTGTCCTGGCAATCCCAAAATCCATGATCTTGGCCTCACCTTGCTTATCGATCATGATGTTTGAGGGCTTCAGATCGCGGTGAACAATTCCTAGTCGATGTGCCTCGGATAGACCTTCACAGACTTGGCTGGCAATTCTTATTGATGTCCCAATATCTACCTTTACTCTCCAAATAAGGCTTTTCAGATCCTCACCAGGAACATATTCCATGGTAATAAAGTGCGCACCTTGATATTCACCGAGATCAAACATCCTGCATACATTGCGGTGAGCGATTTTCCGAGCTGATGTCAATTCATTACGGAATCGTTCTATCGTTCTTTTATCTGCGGCAATTTCAGGTCTTATGAGTTTGAGGGCAATTTCCTCCTTAGCCTTGGTGTCCTCAACCCGATAAACTCTGCCCATACCACCTTTACCGAGTTCCTCGATGATCTCATACCTGTCATCAAATACACTTCCCCTAGTTAGTTCTTCTGTAGGTGTTTCTAAAGTCTTGGTGTGGACAACTCCATCTAAATCTGGAAGCGGAGACGCGCAGTTGCTGCAAAAACGTGCGGTATCGGTATTTTCAGAATCGCATTGAGGGCACTTTCTGGCCATTTTTTCCCCTTAATAATCAACATAAGGATATTTATTTATGGCGGAGGTGTCAAATTCAAATTATCATGATTCGATATTTAGGCGAAAAGAATGTCGTTAAATATATTTAGCGCTATCGTTTAAATTGTCCACGAGTAAAAGTGGGAATGGCGTGAAATAATTAAATTGGCGACATTTGGTCTTTCGCTTAAGAAGTTGTAGAAGCTTACTTTTGCATTTCTTTTTCTATATATCTGATGGCAGAATCAAGTTGGGAATCGATACCCTTTAGTAGCATTTCACGGTCAAGTCCAACCTCTATATCTGGCACCACACCATGTCCTTCAAGCACTGTGCCATCCGGAGTGATTATTTGAGCCACGGGATACAGAAAAGTCGCTCCGTTCGGGAATATCATTACATCCGATTCCATAACTGATCCAGGACTGCGTTCGCCCACAACCACAGCTCGGCCTATTGCCTGCAAGCAGGCAGCAAACATTTCACTGGTCGATCCGCTCATCACGTCAATCAGCACGACCAATGGACCTTTATAGACATTGTCCGCAGGATCAAAAAAGACTTTGGTTTCACTGTCCCTAGTCCTATTTAGGTATAACAATGCTCTCTCTGTTAAGAATTGATCGGGCATTTGTTCTATTTCTCCCCCAGAATTCCCGCGCAGATCCAATATAATCCCGGGAACGTTTCCCAAGGATTTAATTGCGTTCGATATTTGAATCGCCAGAGGAGGCTGAAAAGTGTTTAATCGTATATATCCGATTCCGTTGTCCAAACGCCTCGCTTCAAACTCTACTGCTAAAAAAAACATGCCCTTTGGCCCCACGGCTGCTCCACTCCGTTTTGTGCGCACAACTTTCTTCTCCCTTTTCTCTCCTCCTTCATCTGAATAAGCGATGGAAACCTCCCTCTCTGGAGCCCCATAAATGCGGCTCAATATTGCCTTCGTGACTCTTGCGATTCGACCACGACTGTTAAAGGGAGGCGGCATGATTAATTCTGCTTCTTGTACTATCTGCTCGACTGAAATATCGTCAATAGCCTGAATCACATACCCAGGGCAAAGACCTGCCTTATTAGCAGGAGACTCAGGTTTAACGGATGTAATCACTGCCTCTCCATTGAGCAATCGGATATCTATACCTGCGCTGCCTTTAGCAAACACAAGAGGTTCAAAAAGTGCCCAAGATCCAGGGGGGACCAAGTAGGCATGTGATACTTTCAGTTCCCATAGCATCTGGTTGATTAAACTGTAGAACTCTTCATCTTTCTCAACAGT
>JBATYS010000308.1:0-2464 GCA_049674205.1 Candidatus Aminicenantaceae bacterium | reverse complement strand
TCTGCAATATTCTTGTTAGCTTCTTCACTAAATACAGGGGGCATGCCTTTTGACCTGTCTCCGGCCGTTAAAACGACGAAAGGGACTTGGGGCAGTGGCTTGTTGTTCTTTACCTGTTCCGTTGTGATATACCGATAATCGCCTTCAGTTTTTGGATTGTCGGGAGGTTGGAATCTGGAAACCATTTCCTCCAATTTTTCCAGGTCTTTACCTTTAAGGATTTTTCGTTGTTCCTCAAGAATGTCCTCATGCTGGGCGTCTTCTAAAATGAGTCCCCTAATGTCATCAGGGTACATTGATGCAAAGAGTCGAACAACACTCCCTCCATAGGAATGACCGATCACAATGTATGGTTTGGGAAGATTTAGTTTATTGAGTAGCATTTGAAGGTCAGTTGCGGCTTGTTTGCCATGAGTGGGAAGCTCACCAATTTCGCTTTTCCCAATTCCTGCCCTATCATAGGTTAAGACTGTGGTTTGAGCGGCAAAAGTTGGAACAACAGGATTCCAATAGGTCTGTGGAGCCATGAAACCGCTGACCAACACCACTGTTGGAGAGCCTTTTCCGTAAACATTGCAGTGAAGGCTTCGTCCGCCGACATCGATCATTTCTTCGATTTTGGGAGTTGAAATTTCTGGAATCTGGAATGATTCTTGAGTTGAGCTGTTCCTCTCCAGATCTGTTGAAATATTTGAATCGGCCATTGCATTGATGAGGACAAAAATGAGTGCAAGGACAACAATAACAAGAAAGTTTCGTAAATGTGATAGAAAATATTTCATTTGATATTTTCTCCCTTCAATAATCCAATACTATTATAGAATGCTGTCCGTTGCAAAAACAATTCCTGCGCCAGATAGAAAATGCGCAGATGTTTGACGAAATCTCTTCTGGTCAAAATGAGGCAAGAATATTATCGTTACAAGAGAATAATTGGTGGACGACTGAGAGCCAAGAATGATGATGCTCAGAAGCTGGAAGCTGCGATTGACTACGCTATCCTGAATCGGATGCGTGATATGGGTAGGCCTTTGTCGTATGCAGTTGGATAGAATTGCTTGTCAGAAGAAGAGGTGCTTATGTCTTCGATTCATGCAAAACAAAGCCTCGCTCCGCTTGCAATGATAGGAGGGGGGCTCACAATGACCGGGAGGGGTGTATCAGATGGAGAGGCTTAGCCATTCGTTTTCAACGGCATAAGACATGCACCTGCGGAACATGCTTTCGTCGAATTCCGGGCACACAATCCCGGAGCGCTCCAATATGGGATCTGTTTTTTCCGTAAGAAATATACGTGTGTCTTTCATATAGGGTGAATACGCCTCCAGGTAACGTTTGAAAAGCTGCTCCAGTGAATTCCGGGGTATTCTCTGGAATTCCTCCTGGCCGCAAGCCCAAATTCCCTTAAGCTTAAACTGATTTTTAGTGTAATCAATGATGTCCTCGATTTTTGTTTGTCTGGGGTTGACAATATGGTATATCCCTCCATCGGAAGAGTTCTCGATGACGGCGAAAAAGGCATCGACAAAAAAATCGATGGGGATCAGATTCACTCCGCTGTTTTTACACACCTCGATGCGCAGGGGAAGCCGGGTCGTGCCGTCCGGCTCTATGGCAACCCCCACTTCCGAGGCTTTCTCTCCCCCTCTTTCCCGAATATCCTCCTCGAAAATCTTCCGCAGAAAAAGGGTGGTTTTGACAGGATAATAGAGAGCGTTGAAGCGGAATGTCCGCCCTGTGTACGAATCTCCGTATACGATGGATGGCCTGAGGATAGTCAAGCGGAGGCCTTCATCCTGGCATCTTTCAAGGAGCATGTGCTCGGCGGCAGCTTTGGATTCCTCGTAGACGTTAAAAAATCCTTCGCTTTCTATCGGTTCTTCGGGGCAGAGGCCGCCCCGCCGGCCGGCCACATAGGCGGTGCTGAGATCGATGAATGATCCGCAGCGGCTCTCGACGGCAAAATCCATAATGGCCTTCAGACTTTCGACATTGGTGGTCCAGACACGTTTCCGGTTCCGTTCGGAAAACGACGTGTCAGAAGCGCAGTGGATGATCCGGTCGATCCTGGGCAACGTTTCAGGATTCATTCCCAGGCCGGGATTTCCCAGTTCGCCTTCGATTAGATGAGCTTTTGCTCTGAGGGCTCGATCGATACCGTGCCAGTCAAGGATCTTTTCCAGGCGTGCCGCCGACACCTTCCGGTTCCCGCGGATCAAAAAAAAAGTCTCTTCCCCTTTTAAAAGGAGTTCGGCTCCGATGTGGCTGCCCAGAAATCCCGTTCCTCCTGTCAGGAAGGTCACGGGAGACTTCCGAAGTTTCACTCTTTGGTCCTCTTGCTAAATCCCTCGTAGAAGAATCCTTCCTTGCGGACACAACCCTGGGAAAAGAAAGTTTTAATCCAGGTGAAGCCTTTTCTGGTCAGGGCCAGGTCGTCCAGCCAGGGGACGATCCGTTCCATGAC
>JBATYS010000307.1:0-2966 GCA_049674205.1 Candidatus Aminicenantaceae bacterium | reverse complement strand
CTCACGGGAATAAATCAAAAGCCGCAAAAGCTTTGGACATCACACGAGATGCTATGCGTTACAAGATAAAAAAATGGAATATCACTCCTAAAGATCTAAACCTGCCTGAATAACATCTCTTTTTCCCTGCTTTCTCCCAACAATCAGCACATCCAATCAAGTCTAAAAGTAGGTGATATCACCCACTTTTGGTGTGTTTCACCCATAAATATTTCTGCAAATTTTATCCCCTCAAAAAATCAAATTACAAACTCTTTATTTTCAATGACATACATTAATACTCTCGGATTCTCCATCTTGGCACAACTATTGCTATAAGACTAAGAACAAAGGTGTATTTATGCTAAAAGTACTCGTTATTGACGATGACAAGCTCATCCGATGGTCTTTAAAGGAAATACTTTCCCAGGAAGGCCATGATGTCGATGTTGTTTCCAACATCAACGACGCTTTTAGCCAAACAGAGAAAGTTTCATATCAGTTGATCTTTGCTGATTTTGAAATCGAGAATGAGAGCTACGTTGATATGCTGAAAAAACTACAAAAATCTCACCCAGAAACACAAATAATCATCCTGTCCGCCCAATCTCAAAAACAGATTGAGCCCCAAATTTCAGGCATTTCCGTACATGCCATCATCGAGAAACCCTTCGATTCACAGCAAATCAGGGCTCTATCCCATGGGATACAGGATAAAAAAATAAAAGGAAAAACCTACTATTAGGAGGTCTATGTTGCACACAAAATTCACAAAACAGAAAACATGGCCCTCCCTCCAGATGATCGTGCTCATTGGCTTAGCGCTGGTCTTTGCTGGGTATCTATCCGCTGCCAAACCTATTGTTCAAGAAGCGGATATTGACACTTGCGCCGATTGTCATGAAGACTTAGCCAAAACATTCATGTCCAAGCCTCATGCTGTTAATAACAGCTGCACGGCTTGCCACGGCGATGCTGAGACGCACTTTGAAGAAGGAGGGGGAGCAAACATCTTTGCTTTTAAATCCACAGATGTTCCGAACGCGAAAACTGACAAATGCTTGACATGTCACACCAAGTCCAATTCCGCTTACTTTGCAAGCTCCCATGGGAAAGCTTCCATGGACTGTACCTCTTGCCATGTCATGCACGCAGAAGAGACAAACCCATCTCTCCTCAAGGTTGGAAAGACAAAAACCTGTTATATATGCCATGAGGAGGTTTTCTCTGAGTTCCAGTTAAACGAACGCCACAGACTCCAGGAAGGAATCATGGATTGCACAGACTGCCATGATCCTCACGTTCCAGCCACACGAGAGCGTCTGGGCGGCTTCAAACACGAATCCTGCTTCAAATGCCACCCAGACAAAGAAGGACCGCACCTGTATGAACACGAAGCATCAAGGGTCGAGGGTTGCTCCTCATGCCATGATGTCCACGGAAGCCCGAACAGGCACATGCTCACATTCCACAGCATCGCAGACCTCTGCTTTAGCTGTCATGGGGCAGCGCCTGCCTGGCACGAACGTTTCGATTCATACTCCACAAACTGCACCAGTTGTCATGCGACCATTCACGGTTCCAACCTGAGCAAGATTTTTCTGAAATAGGAGAGCAAAATGAGAAAAACAAAAATTCTATTGCCAATTCTATTATTGGGATTTATTCTCTCGATGACATTTTCTCTCTCTGCGGAAGATGGTGCGAAAAAATTCAAGGGAGACCTCAAGTTCGGTTATCGGTTCGTCGACACCAGCGGAGCTTACACAAAGTACAAAGAAGATATCAACCTCGGCTCAGGAGCGTATCTACACTCATTCAACCTCAGCTACACGCCGGAAGAAACCCTCAAGACATTCTTCGACCGTCTGGATATCAGCGTCCGCAATCTGGGGATCGAACCTTTCCAGTCGTTCGACCTCGCCGTCCAGAAATACGGAAGCTATAAATTCAAGTGGGAACGGAGAAAATCTACCTATTTTTACGCAGACCAGACTCTGTTCGACGGCCACCTCTACGACTACCACACCTTTGATTTCGACAGAACGATGGACAGCGCATCCTTCACCTTAGAGGCATCGAAGAATGTCAAGCTTTTCGCCTCGTATTTCGGATTCACAAAGAAAGGAATGAGTGTCACAACTCTAGACATCAACAGGATCGAATTCGAGTTCGATAAGCCCATCGAGGAAAAATCCGATGAGATCGCCGTAGGTGTGGATGTTCACTTTTCACGCCTCTCTCTTGTCTATGAGGCAAAAGTCCGGGAATACGAAAATACAAACAGTTACTTCCTTCCTGGCGCGGCCGATGGCGGAGAAGGAGCAAGTTACCCTTCATCGCTGAGCTACTTCTACATGGATCAACCCTATGATCTCAAATCTCTCACACACACATTTAAGCTCAACACCAGGCCGATCGATAGTCTCTTGATCAAAGGGATCGCTCAGATCAGCGATCTGGAGATGGACCTCCATTACTCAGAGGAAGCAGATGGAGTCAATTACCTGGGGAGACCTTTCGATTACTCCATGAGCGGCACAGGAAAATTTGAGCGTAAGATCGGACTCTACGAATTAGACCTTACATATCTCGTAACACACAAGCTGGCTGTGATCGGAGCTGTCCGCTCACACGACTTCAAGCAGGAAGGCTCTATGACCATCGACGGTGAAAAGATGACCACTGAGCCCAAATTCAACACCCTTGGAATCGAAGCCGGACTCCAGTATCAGTTCTCATCAAAATTTGGCCTGACATTGGGATACAGGAACGAGAAGAGAAAACTGAAAAGCGAGGAATTAGAGACTGTAGATTACGAGAGTGATACAACGAGGAACGGAATCTTCGGCAACCTGCAGTGGACGCCTTCCCGGATCTTCAATCTAACATTCGACTATCAACATGGTTCTTACGACAATCCATACACTCTAGCCTCCCCGATGAGCTTCAACAGATTCAGGACTACCGCGAAAGTACGGCTCCAA
>JBATYS010000306.1:0-2729 GCA_049674205.1 Candidatus Aminicenantaceae bacterium | reverse complement strand
GACCGAACAGCCGCCATACAACCTTTTAGACCGTCGCATCGAGAATGAATTGCTCCCCATGGCCGAAAAGTTCGGCTTGGGTATCATCACCTGGTCACCCCTTGCTATGGGGATTTTGGCGGGAGTGTATGATAAAGAAGACGAATATCCTCCGGATTCACGGGCTGCTTTACGCGGTGGTTTTTATGCAGACCGCGTAACGACAAAAGGCATCGAAGTGGGGAAAAAGTTTTCCAAGTTGGCCAGAGAAGCCGGGCTGACTCCGGCTCAATTAGGAATTCTCTGGTGTAAAGACCAGCCGGGCATCACTGCACCACTAGTCGGTCCTGAGACTATGGAGCACCTTGAGGATACGATTCCGGTCCTGGAAATGACCTTGTCTGATGAATTGCGGGAAGCGTGCGACAATCTCGTTCCTCCAGGCAGCAATGTGGCAAATTTCCACAATACAGCCGGCTGGATGAAGGCTCAGCTTATTTAACTGGTACCCATTTCATCTTTGCAAGCCGGATACCGTCGTAATCCGGATTCAGGGCTGTCAGATAGAAATCGGGTCCGTTTTTAATGATCCTCACAACTTCGTAGGGCAGGCTGCCGACAAGATACTCATCGGATTCGACGCCAAAATCCAACGGATTCTGGGATCGGTAAATGGCAGTCGCATAGTCGTCACTGCCTTTGATGGGATGAGCGCGGAAAAAATAAAACGCAAAATCGTAGGGGAGGTAGTAAGCGAAAGCACATTCTGCAGATGCAGGCCCGTCTCCTCCGATGCCTCCGGAGGAAACCACGACTGATTCTCCCCAGTTTATAAGGTCGGTTGAAGTCCTGCAGTAGATGGCGCCTTTCCCCTCTAGGACACCAGTGTAATAGATATAATACTTATTCCGGTAGGCCATCACCATGGGATCCCGGCTACTTGTACCAGGTTTTTCTGAGAATAAGCCGGTGAGACCATCGGCATTCAAGTGTCGGGCAAAGGTTTTTCCATCCCAGCTCTTAGCCAGACAGATATTGACCCAATCACCGTAGTACATATAGTAGACATCCCCTTTCCGGAGAACATAGGGCGCTTGAAGTCCTCCTTCAGTCTCTCCGAAATTAGGATCGGCTTCCATAGCAATTCCTATAGGGCGCCAGTCTTTGTCTGTCAATTTCTCGCCTTCCCAGCGGTAAAAAAGCCGAGTTTTCCCCCCGCACCCCGTGTATCTGACACAGGACCACAATTGCCAAGTTCCATCAGCGGCTTGCCAGATACCAAAATCCAGGGGCTCCTGACGATCTGTCTGGTATTTTCCTAGATCCGGATTTCCGGCGATCTGCCACCAATCTCCGACGACTTCGGGAATCCATGCCTTGAGATCTTCAGTCATTGTTATCTCCTCATCGACTCTAAACTAGCGATGAATATCAAGCTAGAGTAAAGTTAACTTGCCATAAGCGAATTTCATAATACTAGGGATCTTCGTAAAATGCAAAATGACTTCATACATACGGTTAGTTGAGGCAGAATTTCCAAAACCGTGATGAAGTGAATTCTCGATAACAGAATTGAGTGATCAGATTGTGTGGTGGAGAAAACCGTGAAAAGGGCAGGACGGGCTGGTCCTTTTTATGTAGGGACCGTTTCCTAAACGGTCCGTTCGGGGAACGAACCCTACATTCAAATTGTCATCAATCACGATTTTGGAAATGCTTCCGGTCACGTAATCGAATGTTGACAGAAACCAATGATTTTGCTAAAAACTAGATTTTAGTCTCCGAGTTTTTTGCCTATGGTTTCTGAGACTACGGTAAAAAACCGATAGGGTCGAGCTGGAAACGGCTCTTCCTCCCAAGATTGGAAAGGAGATCACTCTTGAAAAATCGCGTATTTTTACTATCTTTGATTTTTTCTTTAACCATTCTCTTCGGCATTCCTTTTCTCCATTCACAAGAGGAACAAACACAGGAAGTGAAAAAAAAATCCGATGAGCCTGCCAGAATAACAGAGGAGATATTAGTTGTGGGTGAAGCGCCTAAGGACCTTTCCATTTCGACAGTCACACGCTTGGATGCAACAACGTTTGAGAGGAATAGACCTGTCGACCTCTCTGAGGGAATCAAGTATGCACCTGGTGTTTATGTCAGTGCGGGGAGTAAGGATGAATACACTCTCAAACTCAGAGGTATGGATTCACGACGGATCGTGCTTTTGGTCGATGGTATTCCCGTGTATGAGCCCTATTTCAGTTCCTTCGACTTAAAAACTGTAGCAGCTGGAGGGATCGATTCTCTGCAGATCACCAAAGGGCCATCCTCCGTCCTTTATGGGCCCAACACTTTGGGTGGCATCGTCAATGTCATCACAAGACGACCCAGCGCTGGTTCTGAATTGTCACTCAATGCCTCCTATGGAGAAAAGAACACACGGAGCCTTATCCTGGATACCAATCATCAGTGGAACCGTCTCGGATTTGCCGGAACGTTGCAGTATCAGGATTCAAATGGATTTGTCTACCCAGATGAGGCGATAGGAAAGACGGATCGGATGAACAGCGATTACGAAAGAACGAATCTCAATCTCAAACTATACTACACCCCCTCTAACCGGACTGAGATTCTGTTCAATACGGGCCTTTATTTTTCACAGTACGGAATTCCTCCTGAGCTAGACACAGATCGGCCCCGTTATTGGCGTTTTAAGAATTGGGACCGGTATTCTTTTAATGCCGGAGGCTATACGGCCA
>JBATYS010000305.1:0-3036 GCA_049674205.1 Candidatus Aminicenantaceae bacterium | reverse complement strand
ATCTCCCTGAGGGCCTCCGCCCAACGGCTCGAGGAATCCGCCATCAGCGCCACAGAATATCCCATATCACGAAAGTATTCCGCAATGGTCATCCCTGTGTAGATGGACGCCTCCCGGGCGGCCACGGGCATGTTCGAGGTGTTGGCGATGATAATCGTCCTCTCCATAAGGGGTCGTCCTGTATGGGGGTCTTTCAGCTCAGGGAAGCTGAGCAGCAGATCGGCCACTTCATTGCCACGCTCGCCGCAGGCCACAAAAACGATGATCTGTGCATCAGACCACCTGGCCAGCTGGTGCTGGACAACTGTTTTCCCGCTGCCGAACGGTCCCGGCACACACGCTGTTCCTCCCTTTGCCAACGGGAACAGGGTATCCAAAACTCTCTGTCCTGTGGAAAGGGGTTCATTCGGCATGAGACGTTCCTGAACTGCCCTGTTCTTGCGGATCGACCATATCTGGAATAAACGGATCTCCTCTTCCCCGGCATCAGTCTGGATCTTGGCGACGATATGATTTACCGTGAACCGGCCTTCCTCTATATCGGTGACCGTGCCGTTGACTCCATAGGGAACCAAAATTTTGTGATTGATGAGAGGGGTTTCTTCCACCTCACCAAGAATATCTCCGGCTACCACATCATGCCCCTTTTCAACAAGCGGGAGAAACGCCCATTCTTTCTCGCGATCGAGAGAGGGCACTTCAATTCCGCGGGGCACGTAATCTCCCTTTGTGTCACGGATGATATCCAGCGGACGCTGGATGCCATCATATATAGAACTAATGAGCCCAGGCCCCAATTCAACGCTCAGGGGCATGCCGGTCAGGTAGACGGGTTCATCCGGGCCGATTCCGGTTGTATCCTCATAGACTTGGATATAGGCTTTGTCCTCTTTCAACTCGATGATTTCACCGATCAATCCGAGTTCACCGATCTTGACCATATCGTACATCTTCGCCCCCAGACAGCCAGAAGCGACCACAAGTGGGCCTGCAACACGAATGATTTTACCGTGTTTCATCGTTTCCCCTTCTTTTGACTAAAGAATCAGATCCCGTGGCCTTTACAGCCATTTCTCGCATCATTTTCCCCAGTTCGTCAGTGACCTTCCTGTAATCCGAGAAACCCGCCACCACCGGAGTGAATTTTTCTCTCAACGCATCCCTCTCACTGCTCAGAGGGGCAAAATAACTCTCGTGCATGAGGCACAGGGCGATGCCCTCCTCTTCGAGTGAGCCCAACACTCGGCGAGCCTCATCGATATCTTTAGGGGAAAAGACTTTGATACCCATAACCTTCAGGGGGAAAACAAGGTCACGGTCACCAATCACGGCTACTCGATCAAGCATAGGTTTCCCCCAATCTTTCCTTTAAAATCTCCGAAGGAATATGATTCAGCTTGCCCATACCGAGAATCCTGATCAAGCCCAGCTCTCGCCTTCTGGCCAAACCGTAAGCAAATATGGGTTCGGGTCCAAAAACAATGTATTTTGCTTTTTTCAGGTAGAGGATCAAGTAGTTCTCAATGCTTCTTTCCAGCTCGACAAACGTCTCTTTTTCTTCGATGGCATCTGCGACCGCTTCCCATAGTTTTCTGTATGGAGTGAAGTGGATCTTTTCTGCGATCTCCGAATAGGAAAGGTCAAAATTATTGAGCAAGAGATCGGGTGAATAAAAACCCCCTGTCAACAAAATATTCTCTATTCGCTCTTTGGGAAGCCTCAAGTATTTGGCGCGAAAAAATATCTTGAGGTTTCCCAGATCGATCCGATGCCGAAAGTAGTCGGAGATAAAGGCGTAATCGAGTCTTTGCGCAATGGAAAACGCGGTCATGGGTGCTTTAGCCTCATGTGTCATGACCCGCAGCAACTCTTTCTCGATGAGAATCTCGGACAGCGTTTTTAAAAGTTGTCGTTCTTCATTTGCCAGAAAAAGATCCAGGGCCTCAGAATTCCGGACCTCCGTCATCTCATCCAAGAAGCTACCGGCATCAAATATCATTTTTATTGCGCTCGAAACATCCCTTTCATCAGCTGCTTCCCAGAACACAGCACTCGACACAAGGCCTCTTTCCAAAACGCGGACGCGTCCTATAGCAAACGCATAATCAAGTCGGGATGGTCTCTTCATAATTTCAGGGCATCGTTGATGAATTTTTCCAGTTGAGGGCGGATCTCATCCAGGAGCCTGCTCTCGTCGAAGGCTTCTTCTCTCTCGCCCCCCTTCATGATGATCTGTCTTTTCAGTTTTTTTATGCCGCTGCGTTCTCTGTCCAGAGCTTCTGTCAATACGTCCTCGATGATCTCCTTTTTGGTGGAGAGAATATTGATCTTTCCCTCCAAGCGGGCTTGAGTGATCAATCGACTGGCTTCGAGACGGCCCTGCCGTTCCTCTTCAGCCTGGATCGCCTGCGCCAATCCCACAGCTTCCTGTCGCGCCGCCTCCTTTATTTCCTCAGCTTTGGATTGACTCTCCTTGACGATCACTACAGCCTCGGCCTGGGCACCTTCAATAATCGTGTTCAGGATCTTTTCCAAACTCATGGCTATCCGTTATATTGGCAAAAGTTTAGATCGTGATGCCATTCTGGATAAGGATCGTGATAAGCAATCCCAGCACAGCATACGTCTCCACAAGGGCTGCCAAAATCACAGGCTTCATGAGGTCCTTGGGCTGTTTGGCAACCATATAGACGCCGGATGCGCAGACCTTTCCCTGGTGGATTCCGGAGACAAGTCCGGTGAGTGCAACCGGCAAACACGAAATAAGAATCTGCCATCCTTGATTGACACTCACAGTTGCCACCGTCCCCCCAGCCAATCCCAACTTGAGTATCACGAGGAAAGCACTCAAAAAGCCGTATATCCCTTGAGTACCGGGCAGTGCAACGAGCAGAAGCAGGCTCCCAAATTTATCCGGGTCTTCACTCATCACGCCGCTGGACGCTTGGCCGGCAAGGCCAACACCGATGGCCGAACCGATCCCACCGAGGACGACAGCAAAAGCAGCTCCCAATATCGCTAATGTCAGACCATTAA
>JBATYS010000304.1:0-8571 GCA_049674205.1 Candidatus Aminicenantaceae bacterium | reverse complement strand
TGACCTTCTGTCCGCCATGTCCGCTGGAACGGATAAACTTCTCGACGATGTCTTCTTCGCGGATGCCCAGATGTTCCATTTTTTCACGAAGGGCCTCCTCTTTTTTTGCACTTACGCCGAAAGACATGACATTTCTCTCATCTTCTATTCAATTCAATATTATCAGTCAGATGGAGGAAAAATGCAAAACACCCTGGTTTATCTTGCGATTTCATATGAATTTTTATACACTTTTTATTCTATAAAATTCTAACCAACTAAAAGGACCGGATAATGAAATCAAAAGGGACACGCGTTTTTTTGCTCATGACACTTTTTTGTGGACTCGTTTCTGTATCGTTTTTTTTCCCGCATTCGACCGCAGCTGAGCAAGAGTTGAAAACGGTTGCGGAATCCAGCAATTTTACAGCAACTTCTCGGTATGCGGACGTTTTGGCGTTCGTAAACACGCTCAAGGAATTGAGCTCATCGCTTCGATTGGAGACTCTCTGCATAAGTTCGGAAGGCCGTGAAATTCCACTTCTTGTCCTCGGCGCACCTCCCCCGAATTCTCCTCTGGAACTCAGGCACGACAAAAGGCTCGTGGTCTATATCCAGGCCAACATCCATGCCGGTGAAGTCGAGGGCAAAGAAGCTTCACTAATGCTGGCACGAGATATCCTCCTCGAAAAGAACTTCCCATACTTGGACAAACTGGTCATTCTTATCGCCCCGATCTTCAACGCAGACGGCAACGAAAAGATCAGCAAGGAGAACAGAAAAAACCAGGTCGGCCCGGAGGAGGGCGTTGGCGTCCGCTATAACGGACAGAATCTCGACTTGAACAGGGACGGCATTAAGATGGAAAGCCCTGAAGTTCAAGGCCTAGCCCGCAACGTGCTCAACCGTTGGGACCCTATTCTCCTTATCGACTGCCACACCACAAACGGGTCTTACCACAAAGAACCGGTGACCTATGTCTGGCAGCTGAATCCGAACGGAGACCTGTCCCTGATCTCCCACCTTAGAGAGAAAATGATGCCCTGGGTGAATAAAACGTTGAAAGACAAATACAACACATTGTCTATCCCATACGGGAATTTTATGGACTTTAAAGATCCGGAAAAAGGCTGGCAGCCTGCAGGACCTCAATCCCGATACATCACAAATTACATCGGGCTGCGGAACAGGATGGCCCTCTTACTGGAAAACTATGCCTACGCGGATTACAAAACCCGAGTGTACGGGAATTATTTCTTTCTCCGTGCGGTTCTCGATTACTGTTATGCCCATAACACAGAGATAGAACAGCTTATCCAAAAGGTGGACCAGCGGACGATACAGAAAGGATCGAATCCTGAGGCATCGGATACTTTTGCCACAAGCTACGACTTAAAACCGCTCAAAGATCCGGTGACGATCCTCGGATGGGAGATGGAGTCCGATCCCGAAGCGAGGGGCTACCCGAGAGTCAGGAAAACCGAAGTTGAAAGGACCTACACACTACCCTATTACTGCGATTACATACCAAAGACCAGCATCCCATTTCCCTTTGCTTACCTGTTGACGGTAAGTGATGCGGACATCATCACAAAGCTTGATCAACACGGAATATTGGTGGAAAGATTGACATCCGCTGTGAATCTGGAAGTAGAATCTTTTAAAGTCACGGAGGTCAAAGGTGAGGAAAGGATATACCAGGGTCACCGCATGAATTCGGTCAAAGGCGAATACGCTGCTGAGACAAAAGACTTTCCTGCCGGAACGATCTTCGTCCGAACGGCACAGCCTCTAGGCAATCTAGTGGCGTATCTTTTAGAAGCCGAAAGTGATGATGGCCTCCTGGTATGGAACTATTTTGACAAATACATCGTTCCTCAGTGGCGTCGTGGACCCCAGACATACCCAGTATATCGGCTCCTGAAACCTGCCGCTCTCCCGACACAAACCATACGCTGAAGCTGCAAACTCTTTTCCCCGTCCCAAAATTCAAGGGTGAACAAGGAATCGTGAAGTGTAGAAGAGAGGAGTCTATTTGGCTTTTTTTTTGGCCACGAGATATTTGCCGCAGTTTTCGCAGACATAGATATCATCGCTGCCTTCGATGGCAGATCGCATCCCAGTGGCGACATTGATGAAGCAGCCCTGGCAGGCTCCATCTTCGAGCTCGGCCACAGCGAATCCATAACGCTCCATAAGCTTGTCGAACCTGTCCAAGAGGGCGTCATCGAGCTCGTCCCGGATCAAATTGGCCTGCTTCTGGAGCTCTTTCTTCTTTGTCTTTTTCGCCTTTTTTATCTGCATCTCTATCTTTTGGAGTTTTGAGAGAAGCCCAGCCCGGCTTATGATCTTATCCTCTGGGGGGAGGAGAGTGAGTTCTATTTCACAGAGAATTTTGTGCAGTTCTTTTTTGTTCTCTGCCTTAAAAATCCTTTCTCTGAACGCTGGCTTAATCAAAAACTGAGCCAATCCCGCAAAAAGATGGTTAAAAAGGCCAGGAATAGAAGGATTCCATACGATGAGGATGATGAAGTGGACTTTCTTGTCATCAACCGCCTCAAAATCTATTCCTGCCTCTGATCGGCCGACGACTACGGCAATATCACACCCAGTGTCTAATCGTGCATGAGGGAGCGCAAGACCATGTCCGATGGCCGTTGTGACCAGACTCTCTCTATCGATAATCCGAGTGAGGACAGGTTTCTTATTATTTATGTATTTGAGCTTGACCAAAACATCCAGGAGTTCTTCCAAAGCCTGGATCTTATCGGTCGCTTTGAGCTTAAAGATTACCTGATCGAGTTTCAAATATTCGCAAAAATACGAGTGTTTGGGAGTGGTTGCCTTCTCCATTGAAAACTATTCTATCACAAACCGCATCATCTCAAAAGATAAATAATGAAGAAGTGGATTTGTTTGAGGAGAAGCCTCTTGTTGGAGAAAACAGAGTCATGGATGTCAGAGTCCACTGATGGCCCGACGGACCAGAGTGATAGTCTCTTCGATACCTTTAACCGCGGTGGCTCGGGTCGCAAGCTCAACTCCGGCTTCAGCCGCAGAAAAAGGATCAGCACCATCCACCAAACCCTTGACAGTCACTGCACAAAAGACATCCCCACATCCTGTTGTATCTTCGACATTATCGGCATGGGATGGGACAATGATGCGAGCACTGCCAGGAGTCAAAACCCAAACACCATCCCTCCCCAATGTGATGAACAAAGCGCGGAGCCCCAGGTTGAAGGCTTTCCGTCCAAAACGCTTGATCTCTACATCGGAGAGCCCTTGTCCGCCCAGGCCCACAAGACAGCCTAACTCTGCTCTGTTAGCCTGAAGATAGGTCACTCCTCTGGTCCAGTTTTCCCAGGGGATGTTGGAGAGATATTTTCTGGGAACATTTAGTTCTCTGGAAAGGACAAATGAGTGAAGATCTAGCCAGACAGGACAAATGGCAGCGTCCACGATTCTGCGCCAATCTGAGAGAGTGATATCAAATCCCGAATTGAGGACGGAAACAAGCATTTGGAGACGGTCTAAGCTCTGGAGAACTCCCTGGGGGTCGAGGGGAGGCACAACTGACCGGAGAATTTCCCTTCTCTCCCCCTGTTCTGGATAGTGCAGATGAACATGATTTCCGGGACCCGGGACATACTGGATCCATTCTTTCTGGAGGACGGGGAAATGGCCGATGACCTTCTCAACACTGCCGGCAAGATCTCTCCCAAGGTTGGTAAAGAGAAAGACATTTTTTTCCAAAACAGAAAGAACCGCAGCTTGGTAGAGAATGCCCCCGAGACCTCGATAGACATCCCCCGCATCCGAGGTGATCACATCATATGTGACCGTCCCGATCAAGCCGATCCCTGTCTGTGTTATCATTTTTGTTCTTTTATAACTCCTAGTAATGTTTTTTGCAAATTCCACCCCTTTTTATAACTCCCTGTTATAAACGTACCGCGAGTTGCTTCCGGATGCATTTCCAAACCCGTGATGTCACGAGAACTCAATAACGTTATTAAGTGATCAGATTATGTGATGGAAAAAACCATGAGCTTGTGTGTTTCACGTTATCCAGATACATGGTATAGTGGGGAATAATCTATAGGAAAATGTGCTTTATGGAGGACGTGAGAGATCAATGAAAGATGTAGGATTCGATCTAGGTCACATGCGATTTCAGGTTAAAGTTCCTGATCATGCGGACATTCTCCGCATGGGAAATGTTCTGCCCCTGGCCAATCCTGAACAAGAAATCCGGAACGCCCTTGTCAGCCCGATTTCGAGTCCTTCGCTCAAAAGCATCGTAATGGAAAAACTCACTGCCAATCCCAAAGCAAAAGCCATAATCGTCATCTCCGACAACACGCGCCCCGTTCCCTATTCCGGCAAGGAGGGTATTCTGCTTCCGATCGTTGAGGCCATGGAAGACGCAGGCCTACCTACATCACAGATCCACATTATCGTAGCCACAGGAACCCATCGGCCCATGACCGAACAGGAGCTGCATGACCTTCTAGATCCGAGGATCTTCGAAAAGGGGATTCGAATTATCCAACATGACTGTCGAAACACAAAAGAGTTGATGCATATCGGCCGAACAGAGATCGGTGGTGAGATCCATATCAACCAAATGTACATGGAAGGGGATATCCGGATCCTCACGGGACTCGTGGAAAGCCATTTTATGGCTGGAGCTAGCGGAGGTAGAAAATCCATCTGTCCAGGACTCCTTGCCGAAGATTCTACCCACATCCTCCATAGCGGCCCCATCCTTGCCTCTCCAAAAGCGAGGGATCTGGTTCTCGACGGAAATCCTGTTCACGAAGAGATCCTTGCCGTAGCCAAGATGGCGGGCAGTGACATGATCGTCAATGTCACGCTGGATGCCAACTACAGAGCGACGGGCGTGTTTGCCGGAGACATGGAGGAGGCGCACAGGGAAGCCGTGGAAAAACTCCGTTCTTATGCGGCTATCCCCGCTAAACGCACATACGACTTAGTCATCACACACGTCGGATACGTAGGAATGAATCACTATCAAGCTGCAAAAGGAGCCCTGGTCTGTATGCCGTTGGTCAAGCCCAATGGCATTTGTATTCTCGTCGCCCCACACACAGACCGTGATCCCATCGGTGGTCCCAATTACAAGGCCATGATGCGCCTTCTTGGAGAAAAAGGTCCTGAGAAGTTTTCGGAGATGATTCTTAGCCCATCCTGGACATTTGTCCCCGAACAGTGGGAAGCTCAGATGTGGGCCAAACTCTTCCTCAGAACATCCGCCCAAAACCTTCTGTATTGCACCATGGATATTTCCAGAGATTCCTTCTCCTGGCTTCCTGGCGCGGATGCGAGAAGCCTCGCTCCCGAAGCGTCGGATCTCGAGGAGCTCGTGGCAGGATCCATCGGTTGGGCCCTCGAGCAACTCCGCAAGCAGCTCAACCGGGAGCCACACATTGCCGTCCTTCCAGATGGGCCGTATGGAATCCCCTATTTGGAAAAGGACTTGAAGTCAAAGGCAGAAGACAAAAATTAGGGCTAGCTGAGTTCGATCTTTTCGAGCTTGATCCTGTCAAAGTCGCTCACACCCACTCCCTTTTTTGCGGCCAACTCGATGTGATCAAGAGGGCGACCTTCTTCTTCGAGTGTGCGATAGGCCCTGTACTTGCGTTCGGTCTGAATAGCTTTTAAGCCCACTGCATCCAGGGCTACAGGGTCAGAACTCAACCAGATGGTCTTTGGCGCAAAGAGAGATCTCAAGTTTCTTGGCCTCGGGCCCCGGTCATAACAGGCTTCAAGACCATCCAGGATATGAAGGACGACTTTTTCCCTAACTTCCGGAAGCGCGCAAAAATCCGCGATGAACGGACCGATGTGCGCAGGGCCATGAAAACGGGCATTATTCTCACACAATCCGTAGGCAAGGTTCTTCAGGCTGAGAGTCACTCCGCACAAACCGTGGTCCTTGAGGATCGGCATATTGATGATCTTGTCGCATTCCTGGGTGAATATTTTAGAGAAATACGAATCGGCTCCCCCCTCTTCTCTTTTCTCCGGATTGTCATTCTCTGATGAATAAACGGTATCTTTATCCAGGCGGTCCGAGATCAGCTGCTCTGTTGTCATGGTTCCATAACACCGCACGCCTTCCCCTGTGGTGTTGAATTCGAATTCACAATCGATCATGTGTTTTTCGAATCGATCCCACACTATGATGTTGTTCTCCTTGATTCCGAATTCTTTAAGCTCATCCACCACGGCTTGGATAAGTTCGTGATGTGTGAAAAGAAGGGGACGGCCTAAGGTGCTTATTTTTAGCCCGATCCTATCCTCAGGGCTGAAGAATTGTGCCCAAGGATTCTCCGAGCCGGTCAAGTTTTGTATCCCTTCTCTCACCATGTTCCGGACAATCTCTGGGTCCAGAATCCGTCCTGGTTGCAAGACTTTAGAGTGCTTGACTTCAACGACTTTTGCGGTCTGTGTGTCCTGGGCTCCAAGTTTTAATCCAGACCCAAAAGCGACTCCAGCACCCAACATCATTGAGGAACTTTTTTTGATGAATTCACGTCGATCGATTCTATCTCTCACTTTATTCTCCTGTATTTTAGAATACACTATTATTCTCATCAATTCAATATAATTTCCCCCTGGCAAAGCATCTCTATAAGCGTGATATCTTTAATACATATTGGGACACTCGCATGCCATTCATCACGGTTTTAGGGAAGCTGATGATTACTTATTATGAGTTGACGGCAGATGAGGATTCTAATAGTATAAGATTCAGCAAGCACTCACTCTTAAAAATTAGGAGAGCGCTGTGAAAAACACAACAAAATTTATTGCGTCCATCACCATATTTTTCCTAATCATTAGTATCGGGGGATCTCTTTCCGCCGGACAATCTGATTCCCCCAAAGCAGAGTTACCCGTGATCATAAGTTCATGCGGGCAGAGCCCTGGCGCGACTATGCTGAAAGTCATTTTTATGAAGATGAAGCTCGAGTACCAATCCAAGGCTTATGAGATCAATATGTTGGCCACCGCCAACGACCTCAAGTCTGCCAAAGAAGCTGGAGCTCCATATAAATCCCTGATCATTGTGATGGGCGCAAGCTTAAAGGGAATGGGGGCAGCAGGGATTTCTATGGACGATGAGATCTCCCGGACCGAAGCACTCATCACGGAGGCACGCGATCAAGGGATCAAAATCATCGGGGCTCATATCGAAGGCATAAAAAGGCGAGCACAGGGTGCATCCGTAGGAGATAACACGGATGAACAGAGCATCGATACGGTAGCACCTAATTCTCAAATTCTCATTGTCCGCAAAGACGGGAACGAAGATGGCCGGTTCACCATAATCGCCGACGAAAAAAACATCCCTCTCATTCTCATAGAGAAAAATCTAGACCTCCTCCAAGAACTCCAAAAAATCTTTAAGGATTAGATTTTTTTGAGCGACATTTTCTGGTAAAATATCGGACGAATGGGGATTTTAGTCATTCTGTGGGAGACAAAAAGAGTAAAGAATCTCATCCCTGATTCGACTAAAGAAAAAAGGCCGATTGGACGCATGAATTCGATTAACATGGGGAAGACAACAAAATGCAAGATTTTCTAGGACAAATCACACTTGTCAACATCCTCAGCGTATTGCTTTTTATCGCATCCATCTGGTTACTCATCATCATCATGCAGAAAAAATCCGGTTACATGTTTCGGGCAATGATCTTCTTCCTTTTTGTGTTACTGGCTTTGATCTACTTTCAACAGAGCGATGCTAAAAAGCACACCATCTCTGATGTAAAATATGCCCTCTTCCCTAAAAAAAGCCTCGCTCTGAATTACCATACTGAGCAGGATTCCCAGCAGGGTACCGTCGTCCGGTATGTCTTCGACGAACCCATACCGAAGATTCCCGTGTCCATGGATAAAGACGGCAAGTATTTCCATATCACAAACATCACAGTCTTAAACGAAATATTAAGCCGGATGGGTCTGCCTCGAGTCAAAAAGGGAGCCCAAGAGCTTGTCTCGATCACGGGATCAAACTCACACAAAAACCTATACCGTTGGGAGGATTATCCCAGAGGAGTCCTGGTCATCGAGCGAACCATCTGCGAAAACAAACAAATTCTCGATACAGACAACTGTCTGGCTTCCATCACCATCAGGAAAAAATACCGCGAATAATTCCTCTAAATCAACGCAAGCATATCCAAACCTGTGATGCTGTCATTCAGAGCGATCAGATTATATGATATCAAAAACGAAATTCCGCCTCAGTTTCCCCGGCGAGGAAACTTCGCTCGGACGTAGGGGCTTCCCTCACATCTCCCCTTGGGAGATGTTCCATGCCCGCATGGAGCCCTTCTCACGGTTTTTTCCATCACACAATCTGATCGCTAAACAATGCTATTGCGTAATCAAGACATCACAGTTATGAAAACCCAGATTCAAATTGGGGAAACGTTGCATTTAATGGGGATATCGACTACATTAGAGAATCTGAAAAATGTCTGTATCCATAGAAATCATCTTCGCTGTGATGGTTGTCAGTTATATCATCGCGAAGTCTCTTAAAATTTCAAC
>JBATYS010000303.1:0-2504 GCA_049674205.1 Candidatus Aminicenantaceae bacterium | reverse complement strand
TGAATCCTTTTTCTTTTCCCTGATCGCTATGATATTCGCAGCCCTGCTTTTTGAATTAATCCAGCCGTGGTTTGCTGCTCTTACGGGGAAAAGTTTCTCCATAATTGGGGTGACAAATCTGGTTGTGCCCGGGGGCCTTTTTTGCGTCATGATATTTCTGGGCTTGGTTTCAGGCAGTTACCCTGCTTTTATTCTTTCTGGATTTGAGCCGGCCCGGGTGTTCCGGGGAG
Source organism: Candidatus Aminicenantaceae bacterium (assembly GCA_049674205.1). Classification (GTDB taxonomy): domain Bacteria; phylum Acidobacteriota; class Aminicenantia; order Aminicenantales; family Aminicenantaceae; genus WTAW01. Next base: position 2,274 of record JBATYS010000303.1, on the reverse strand, counting down.
TTTTTACTTTAGGCAGAGGGCATTCGCGTATTAGGAAAATGTTTGTAATTTTCCAGTTTGGGATTTCGATAGTCCTGATCATCGGCACTATTGTTATTCTGGATCAGCTCAATCTGGTTCAAAATCAGATACTAGGCTTTGATAAATCCAATGTCCTGGTTATTCCCATTAGAACAAATTCCATTAAACAGAACGCTGAAGCCTTAAAAGCCGAGCTGAAGCAGAATCCCCTCATTCTTAATGCAACCATTACTGTTGGAGTTCCGGGGAGTTTGATGGCCACTGACGTCATCACCTGGCTTGAGGAAGGAGGAAAGCAGCTCCTGACCGTAAGGATGACCTACACAGACCATGATTTTATAAAGACTATGGGTATGAAGATCATTAAGGGGAGGGATTTTTCCCAGGATTTTCTCACAGATACTATGGAGGCATTTATCATCAACGAATCGATGGTAAAGGAACTTCAGCTTAAAGATCCGTTAAAAACCCGGTTTGCCTGGGGAGGAGAGTGGCATGGAAAAGAGAAAAAGGGTCGGGTCATTGGTGTGGTCAAGAATTTTCAGTTCCAGTCTTTAAAAACCGATATCGATCCCCTGGTTATCCACATCGATCCTGACCGTACCCGGGTATTTGCAATCCGCATCAATCCGGAGAACTTACCGGATACTATTGAATTTATTAAAAAGATATGGGTCAAAGTTGATCCCGACCATCCTTTTGAATTTTCGTTTCTGGACGATACCCTTAACCGGCAGTATACGGCAGAGGAAAAATTAAGTCTGATTTTCGGCTACTTTGCTGTCCTGGCTGTTATCATCGCCGCCCTGGGGCTTTTCGGACTGATCGCCTTTATCGCCGAACAAAGGACCAAAGAGATCGGCATCCGTAAGATCGCAGGCGCTTCAACAGGTCAGATCTTCGCGCTCTTCACCTGGGAGTTTGTAGGATTGGTTTCCCTTTCAAATATCGTCGCTTGGCCCGTGGCTTATTTTATCATGTACAAATGGCTCCAGAATTTCGCCTACCGTGTCGGCATCCGGTGGGAGATTTTTATTCTGGTGGGAGCTCTGTCGATTGGAATCGTGCTGTTGACTGTCAGCTACCAGGCCCTCAAATCCGCCCTCTCCAACCCTGTCAATTCCCTCCGGTATGAATGATTAAGAAAAACGCGCTGGATTTCAAATCCAGTATGGGGTCGTAAAACGTCCCGGGGGGGGTCAACTCCCACACCTTCCCGCCACCCCTTACTACCCCAAGAAGACAAAGACATACTGGAAGCCTTTTTGATGTTAATGCCGATTGTGCACTCTGTGCAACTGTAGCCAAGTTCGGCGATTTTAAGCAAATCTGGTGACAAACTGGTGACAAAGCAGAAGAAGTCTATCTTCTATTTATAACAGTTATGGGAATGCACGTTTAGGCATTCCTTCAACCATCAACATTAAGATTAGTATATCTAATAAGGAATAGGCACTTCTTCCTCACAAATCCTAAAGACACCCTTACTATATATAAAACCCCCTACTATATAGAACCTACTATATAGATATTCTATATAGAAAGGGGATTGAGCCTTGGCATGATCTAGGTGCGGACAACATTTGACGAATTGGAATCTCGTTCTAGAATAAAATTAGATGTCTGAAGAAGAAAGAATCCGCAGGGCATTTAAGATCTTATTCTATAATCTAGATAAAACACGGAAAGAGATTGAGAGGATTAAAAAGAGGCTGGCCATAATCGACGAATACACCCGAGAGTGTTTATCTCAAAGATTTTGGATAAGTGGGCCTATGAACATGGGGTGACGATGGATTTCTCGAGGCCTGGTAAACCTATGGATAATGCAATGATCGAGTCGTTCAATGGAACCTTTCGGGATGAATGCCTGAATGTAAATTGGTTCTTGTCAATTGAGGACGCTCGAGAGAAAATAGAGGCGTGGCGTGAGGAGTATAACGAGTTTCGTCCTCATAGCTCACTAGGAGGCTTGACGCTAGGGCAGTTTGCCGAGCAGTTTAGGAGTATACAAGGCCAAAAAACTATATTTTTGACTGGACCAGTTTTTGGGTAGGCCTCCGATTAAAATCAAGGAGGCATAAAATGAAAAGAATCACAGTTTTTGTTTTGGCCCTAATCATGACGGGTTTTTTCAGTGCAGGAACAATCTTTGCGGATAGCGATGACGACATCCAAGCCATCAAAAAGGCTGTCAAAGAAAATCCTCAATATGATCCTGGAAAAGAAGCCAAGTGGTTTAAAGTTCTTGTC
>JBATYS010000302.1:0-8847 GCA_049674205.1 Candidatus Aminicenantaceae bacterium | reverse complement strand
AGCCTCAAAGACGCCCAGGAATTTGCTGTCCTTCACAGCTACGATTCCTTAAAATCTCAGTTGGATGTTGAGACCGCCAAAAAAAAGTTGAGAGAGACGCTGGCCGATGGTTTTCCCCAGATCGATTCGAACTTGAGCTACCTCAATAATCTGGAACTGTCAACAGTTTTGATTCCTGACTTCTTCGGCGGGGATCTCACCAAAAAAATACCCGTCCAATTCGGTACGCAGCATAACGCCAACTTCAGCATTACTGTCAGTCAGAAGATTTTTGATGTCAGCTACATCGTTGGCCTGAACACATCGAAGATCTATACCCAACTGGCCGACCAGGGCTACGAGCGCACACAACTGGATGTGAAAGAGACCGTCACAAACACCTATTTTCTGATTTTGGTCTCCGAGGAGAGTGAAACGATCATTAAGGCAAACATAGAGAATCTGGAGAAAACCCTCTATGAGATCAGTGAAAGCCACAAGGAGGGATTTGTCGAAGAGACGGATGTCGATGTGATCCAGATCTCGGTGACAGCCCTGAAAAACAGTCTTCAGAATGTTAATAAACAAACGGATGTTGCTTATAAGTTATTGAAATTCCAAATGGGATTAGACCTGGAAGAAAAGATCGAAATAACGGAGGAACTGGAAGATATCCTCAGACAGATCGACATCCAGGAAGCTATCTCAGCTGAATTCGACTTGAGCCAGAACATCGATTATAAACTATTGAATACGCAAGAAAAACTTGCGGAAATGGCTCATAAGAATGCAAAAGCCAAATACTGGCCCTCGATATCGGCTTTCTACTCCTTCCAGCAGGCTGCTCAGAGGGATTCATTCAACTTTCTCAACTTCAATCATGACTGGTTTCGCAGCCAGATCTTTGGGATCAACATCTACATTCCCATCTTTAAAAGCGGAGGAGAAAGAGCAAGAGTCGCACAGGCAGCAATAGCTCTTGAAAAGGCAAGGACAGCAATGGCTCAAGCTTCACAGGGAATTTTACTGGAAGATGCCCGGGCAAGGAATGACCTTTCTGCAGCCTATGAGAATTACCTCAATGTCAAGGATAATATGGAGTTGAGTGAAAAAGTCTATGACACAACATTGATCAAATATGAAGAGGGCATGGCATCCAGTACGGATCTGACTCAAGCGAATGACAGATTTCTAATGACACAGTCGAATTATATACAAGCCATATCCGCACTTTTAAGTGCAAAGAATAAATTAGACAGGATCAGAGATACCTATGAATAAGCAGAATAAAAGGACAAGAACTATGAAAAAAATAACACTTTTAATCATTCTGGGAGCCTTCTTTCTTACAGCTTGTGGGCCTCGAGACAAACAGTCCCAACTGCAAAGGATGGAAAGACAACGGGATGCTCTCAACGAAAAAATTGAACTATTAAAGGCAGAACTAGACCAGGGTAGAAGTGGTGAACCACAGGTGAGAGAGCAGCTTATGTATGTTGCAGTCAGTGAAGTCAAATCCGAGGTTTTTCAGCACTTTATAAAGGTCCAGGGGACAGTAGAATCGGACAACAACATCCTGATCCCCTCCCAGACTTCGGGGATTGTTAAAAAAATTCTCGTCGATGAGGGAGACAGAGTCACCATAGGCCAACTGCTGGCTGAACTGGACGGCGCGATCTATGAAAGCAGCATCGCTGAAGTGGAGAATGCATTAGACCTGGCAATAACGATCTTTGAGCGCCGGAAAAGACTGTGGGATAAAAATATCGGGAGCGAGATCGAATTTCTTCAGGCGAAAAACAACAAAGAGAACCTAGAGAAAAGGCTCGAAACCCTCCAGGAGCAGTACCTATTGACAAAGATCACCTCCCCCATAAACGGGAATGTGGACGATATTCTGATCAAAGAAGGCGAAATGGCGGCAGCAGGACGGGGATCGATCCGGATCGTTCAGTTATCCAGATTAAAAATCGCAGCGGCCCTCTCTGAAAATTACATTTCCCGAGTTAAAAAGAATGACATCGTAAGAGTGGAGATCCCTGTTCTCGGTCTCCATTTTGAGAATTCCATCGGTTCTGTTTCTCAGGTCATCGATCCAGACAACAGGACATTCGAGATCGAGATCGAAGTTCCAAGAGAGCAGAAAAATATCAAACCCAATATGCTGGCCGTTGTGACTATCACCGATTACACAAATCTCCAGGCTATTGTTGCACCCCAGAATATCATTCAAAAAACCGGGGCAGAACATTTTTTATTTGTTGCCTCTGAGGAAAATGGCCGATGGATCGCCAAAAAGAAAGTTGTCCAAGCGGGCGAATCGTATAACAACAGGACCGAGATCGCTGACGGACTGGAAGAAGGTGATTTTATCATCACTTTCGGATTCCAAAACCTGGCCGATGGACAAACCGTCACGGTCACTGAAGAAGAATAATGGTACTGTTTGACATTGTTTTTATTGAACAAAGTATCGACATTTTTTATGAATAGTCCAGGCGCAAAACAGATAAAAAAAAGAAGGTTAAGATGAAGGAAAAGGAATTCAAACTCACCAACATTGCCATCCGCAACCGCACGACTATCTATATCTTCACCGTTATTCTGGTTATCTTCGGTGTGATGCAGTACAACTCCACACCTAAAGAGAAGTTCCCTGAGATCGTGTTTCCGTATTTCATGATCGGAACCATCCATCCCGGCACCTCGCCTGCTGATGTAGAAAATCTGATCACTCGCCCCATCGAGAAACATCTCAAGGGTATTGATGGCGTCAAACAGATCGTCAGCAACTCCATACAGGATTACTCTTCGATCTTTATCGAATTCGAGCTCTCGGCTGATGAAGTCCAGGCCTATCTGGACGTCAAGCAGGCTGTGGATGATGCCCGGTCCGAACTTCCCACCGACCTCTTCCAAGACCCTGATATCAGCCGCATCGACCTTTCGGAGATTCCCATCCTGTTCATCAACCTCTCGGGAGATATCGGCCTTGTCAAATTGAAGGAACTGGCTGAAAAACTCCAGGATGAGATCGAAGCCTTGGAGGAGATCACACGCGCCGATATCGCAGGAGCACTGGACCGGGAGATACAAATCAACATCGATCTTTACAAGATGCAGGCAGCCGGATTGTCCTTCAATTCCATCATCAGTGCCGTCGCCTCAGAGAACGTGACCATCTCTGCCGGTCAGATCGATACGGACGGTATGAAGCGCAACCTTCGCGCAGTGGGAGAGTTCCAGAAGGTGGAGGAGATCGCTGATATCATCCTCCAGGACGGTATCACCATCAAGGATGTCGCAGAGGTCATAGACGATTTCAAGGATAGGGAGAGCTATGCTCGCCTCAATGAGAGGGATGTGCTCACGCTCAACATTATCAAGAAGAGCGGAAAGAACCTGATTTTCGCTGTAGATAAAATCAAGGCTATTGTGGCGGATTTTCAGAAAAGCGCCCCGGAAAACCTCATAATCACTCTAACAGGAGACTCCAGCACCCAAACGAGAAACAGTGTCAGCGACCTTTTCAACACAGTCATATTGGGATTTATCGTTGTGGTCTTTGTACTCATGTTTTTCATGGGGGAGGCCAATGCACTGTTTGTTGGCATCTCCATTCCCCTCTCCATGGTGATCGCCTTCATTTTGATTCCGGTCGTTGGATTTACTATCAACATGGTAGTGCTGATGTCCTTCATTATGGTGCTGGGTATCGTGGTGGATAACTCCATCGTGATCGTAGAAAATGTATACCGGCACTTCACTACTACCGGCGTCTCCATCATAGAGGCCACAAAAAAAGGCGTTGGTGAGGTCGCTCTGGCTGTCTTCACAGGCACATTAACGACCATCGCTCCCTTTTTCCCGCTGATCTTCACACCCGGGATCGCCGGGAAATTCATGTCTTACCTGCCCATCACCATCATTATCACCCTAACGGCCTCAATCCTGGTGGCATATATCATGAATCCGGTATTCGCTGTCTCTTTCATGAGGCGCCTGGCCTCGGAGGAGGAAAATTCCCGGAACCGCAAACTCACTCCCAAGACCATATTAGTCACACTGGCAGTGTTAACTGTGATCGTGCTCCTCTCTCTCGCTCATATCCGGATATTGGCCAATCTTTTGATCTTCGGCCTTGTGATCTACTTCCTTTTTAAATTCGTATTGCATTTTCTGATCGAGAAGTTTCAATGCTGTGTGCTTCCAGCCTTCCTGAATTCGTATAAAAAAGCCCTGGCTTTCCTGCTCAGAGGAAAGCGGCCCTATTTGATCCTGGCCGGGACTGTCGTGCTTCTGTTTTTGTCTTTTATTCTGATGGGGATAGCCCCGCCCCGAGTGGTGTTTTTTCCCGGAGGGGATCCCAACACGCTTATGGTATACATTACCATGCCTGAAGGGACTCATATCGATGTCACCAATGAAGTCTGCAGACAGGTGGAGAAGAAGGTATTTGATGTCATAGGCCGTGACAATGCGGATGTAGAATCCGTAGTCTCCAATGTGGCGGTCAATGCTGGTAGCAGCCTCTTCGAGCGTAGCACTCAGGATAAACTGGCCAAGGTGACCATCTCCTTCGTGGAATATAAATTCCGAACCGGGAAACCTACAACAAACTACCTGAATGATCTGAGGGAAAGGGTCAAGGGTATCCCCGGAGCGCAGATCCGGATCGACAGGGAAGCCATGGGGCCTCCTTCAGGGATGCCCATAAACATCGAGATCAAAGGGGACGAGATCGACGAATTGGTTGATATATCCCAAAGATTGGAAGCTTTTATCGCTTCCCTGAATATTCAAGGGATCGAAAAACTCAAGTCCAGCATGGAGGTCAACAAACCCGAGCTCATCCTGCACATCGACCGGGAAAAGGCCAATCAGCTTGGAATCAACACCGCCACCATCGGCATGGCGCTGCGGTCGGCCATCTACGGATTCGAGATCTCCAAGTTCAGGGAAGGAGACGAGGAATATCCCATTCAGCTGCGTCTTGACAAGCGTTTTCGCAGCGATATCGATGTGCTGCTCAGCCAGGAGATCAGCGTCCCTTCCAAAAGCGGGAATGCCCCTCCGAATATGATCCCTCTCTCGGCTATTGCGAGCGTAGACCACATCACAAGCTATGGAGGGATCGCCCGTATCGACAACCAACGCACCATCACCCTGGCCTCCAATGTGCTCTTGGGTTATAACGCCAATCAGATCATCCGGCAGATCAACCAGAACCTGCCTAATTTCCCGGTCCCTGAGGGCTACGCTATCAAGTTCACGGGAGAACAGGACACGCAGGCCGAGGTAGGGGGTTTCTTTCAAGTCGCCTTACTCATGGCATTAGGTATGATCTTTCTCATCCTGGTGGCCCAGTTCAACTCCATGGCCAAGCCCTTGATCATCATCTCCCAGTTCTTCTTCAGTTTCACGGGTGTCTTGCTGGGATTCGTGATCTTCAAGATAGACATCTCTATCATGATGACCGGGATGGGGATCATCGCTGTGGCCGGTGTGGTGGTCAAGAATGGGATCATCATCATCGATTACATCGACAATCGTATTGCACTTGGTATGGAAAAAGAGACGGCGATCATCGAAGCCGGTGCCACCCGTCTCACTCCGGTGATGCTAACAGCCCTGTCCACCATCTTGGGACTGATGCCTTTGGCCATCGGGATGAATTTCAATTTTGGTACGCTTCTCACTCGGCTCGACCCTCAGATCTACTTGGGCGGGGACAGCGCCGCTTTTTGGAATCCTCTAGCCTGGACCATTATATTCGGATTGGCGTTTGCCACGATCCTGACCCTGATCGTAGTCCCAGCCATGTACAAGATTATTTACGTTCGCAGAAAACCTAAAATTACTAAGGCAAGTTGAAAGATGTAGGGACCGTTTCCCAAACGGTCCGTTAGGGGAATGGACCCTACATAAATAGAATCGTCCCCTTTAGTGTGAAATAGTAAAGACCTGGGAGAGGATGAGTTAACTCAGGACGTTGCCATCATGATAATTATTTTTACTGTTCTTATCTGTATTGCGGTCTCTTTTCTGTTCACTGTTTTAGCCAAAAAACTGAACCTTTCTGTAGTCATCGGGCTCATTCTAAGTGGGATCATCTTGGGATCTCCAGGCATAAAAAATGCAATTATTGGACCCAACGAGGATTTTGTTATGGTCCTCGGCAATCTGGCCTTTTTTATCTTGATGTTCCTCGCGGGCTTGGAAATTTCATGGTGTCTGCTCTATCAGGAACGTAAAGAAGCCACAGCTGTCACGTTTTTTGCAGCCATCGTTCCAATTATTTTGGGATTTATTGTGTTTCTCCAGCTGGGATTTTCTCTTGTGACGTGCCTAACTGTCGGTATCAGCATGAGCATAACGGCTGAGGCGACGACGGCCCGCGTCCTTTTGGAATTGGACAAGCTCAACACCCAGGTCGGCTCCCTCATGATGGGCGCAGGAATCATCGATGACATGATGGGACTGACCCTGTTCGCCGTCATCAGTTACATCTTCACGGGAAAAACAGCCACCCACGAATTCATCCAGACTCTCGGGGCGATTGGCGCCTTTTTTCTGGGCATAGTCGTCCACAAACTCATAGGGAGGGAAAAACCCATTGTCACCAAAATCGAAAAATTTCTCCTCACCTTTCTGATCCCATTTTTTTTCATCAGTATGGGCATTCATTTCAGCTTCGAATCGCTTTTTCTGAAACCCTGGATGGGTGTTGGCGTGATTGTTCTGGCGATTTTAGGGAAAATCGCAGGGAGTATGCTTGCCAAGCCCTTCACCCAATTAAACTGGAAGCAGCTCTACCTCGTGGGCTGGGGTATGAACAGCCGAGGGGCAGTGGAATTAGCCTTGGCCCTGCTCGCTCTCCAGGCAGGCCTTATAGAAAAAGACGTGTACTCCAGCCTTGTTTTAATGGCCTTAGTCACCACGCTAATCTTTCCTATTGTCTTGAGGAGGATGCTGGCGAAAAATCCTGATATCATGGGCAGCACATCAAAATCATGCATAATCACGAAAAAAATATGATACCCTGTGGGCGCAAAGGAAAAGGGGCAACCGATCTTTTTTGTGATCGGAGTCGTGCTCTTTTTCATTTTCTTTTATATCCATAGATACGCAACAAACTAGGAGGGAATAGTGAGAAAATGGAAATGTACGGTCTGCGGATACATCTATGACGAAAGCAAAGAAGGAGTCCCTTTTGAAGATCTGCCCAAGGATTGGACGTGCCCTCAATGCGGCGCGCCAAAATCCGCATTTATTGTGATCGAAGGTGAAGAAACCGTATCCAAGGCAAAAACGTCTGTAGCCGATAAGGTCGTGGAGCAGCTGGTCGCTTATGGGATCAAGAGAGTCTTTGGAATTCCCGGCCACTCCAACCTGCCTCTGGCTAATGCCATCCGGCGACATCCCGCAATCGAGCTCATCTTGACACGCCATGAGCAGGCTGCAGCCTTCATGGCATCCGCTCATGCCAAATTCACCGGGGAACTCGGAGTGTGCATGTCCATAGCCGGACCGGGAGCCACAAACCTTATCACTGGAGTTATCGACGCTTCTACGGATAGGGCGCCTGTTCTGGCACTGCTGGGCCAGGTTCCAGAGGTCTTCCTCGGAAGCGAATCTCTACAAGAGATCGCAGAGGTGGATATTTTCAAAACCTTCTGTGTCTATGCAGAATTGGTCGGAAATCCAGGACAGACTCTCAAAGTTCTAAACCTCGCTGTAAAAAAGGCCTATGCTGCTCAAGGTCCAGTTGCGTTGAGCCTTCCCACAGACATACTGGCTGAGCCTCTGGATGAAGACATCTGGCCGCCAGAGAAGCACCTGTTTCAACCGGATACATACCCTGGAGAATCCATCAAGAAAGCGGCCGAGGCCATATCCCAAAGCAAGCGACCGCTTCTTTTTGCGGGATGTGGTGCCAGACACTGCGGGACAGAACTCCTCGACCTTGCCCGTCATATCGGCGCACCCATTGCCACCACGTCTCGCGCGAAGGGAGTCGTTCCGGAATCTGATGAACTCGTTCTCGGTGTATTAGGTTCGATCGGAAACCGTTTTGCGCCAAAGATCGTGGCCAAATCGGACCTGATCATCATCCTCGGGAGCGGTTTCAGGCAACGTAATCTTGTTCCTGACATCGATGTCATTCAAGTGGATATAGATGCTGCAAGAGTGGGGAAGACTTTTCCCGTTAAAGTCGGCATCGTGGCGGATGTCCTTAATGCTGTTAAAATGCTCAAAGAAACAGCCGCAGAGAAAGAAATCGATCCGGAATATTTAAAGGAGATCCAATCAGCAAACACGCAGTACTCATCCATCCTCGAGAAGGATGCGCATAACACAGACGAACCGATACATCCTGGAGCCGTCATTCAAGCGATGAAGAGACAACTGGCAAAGGATGCTCTGATCTGTTCGGATGTGGGAGACCATACATACTGGTTCTACAAACGTTTTGTGTGTGAAGGCCACCAGACGCTCCTCTGTGCGAACATGGCAGGGATGGGATTTGGAGTCCCCGCTGCCATAGCCTGTCAGTTCGCCCGACCCAAAAGACAGGTGATCGCCTTGAGCGGAGATGGGGGATTCGGCATGGCCGGCATGGAATTCACGACTGCAATCCACAACGAGCTCCCTATCACGGTTATCGTCTTTAACGATGGCAAGCTCAAGAACATCAAAAAAGAGCAGGAGGAATACGGTTACCCAGAATACAGAGTGGCCTTTCCAAATCCCGACTTTTCCCAGCTCGCCACATCCGCAGGGGGCCTGGGTATCCGCGTGTCGGACCCAAAAAAACTCGATGACGCGCTCCGTGAGGCGTTAGATTCTCCTCTCCCCGCTCTCGTC
>JBATYS010000301.1:0-4111 GCA_049674205.1 Candidatus Aminicenantaceae bacterium | reverse complement strand
GCTGCACCAATAATTCCTAACTCCTGTAACATCGTTTTATAAGGCACACCCGCTTTCACACGCTCTTGAACGGGGAACTTGGCGCGGAACATCATAAATCCATAAAAGGCTGCAGGGATGAAGATCAAGCCGACTTTCCATCTCCAATCCGCTCCGGGACCCATAATCAGGGCCAGCAATCCGCCCAAGACCAACCCTCCGGGCCAACCGGCGTGTAGAATATTCAGCCACTTTGTCTTTTCTTTAGGATAGATGGTGGCAACTACCGGGTTTATAACTGCCTCAACAGTTCCGTTTCCCAGGGCAAGAATAAACGTACCCCAGTACAGCATCTGATACCCCGTTGCGAAAATCGTAATTATGGCCGAAAGGACATGACAGATAAATGCAAACGCCAACGATCTGCCATATCCGATTTTATCGATCACCAGACTGAACAGGATGATACTGAGAGCAAAAGGCCACAATCCGACACCCAGGATCTCACCTTTTTGAGTTTCGCTCAGATTAAAATGCACCCCCAGATCACCGATAATCTGAGCTCTGATGATAAAACCGAAAGATGTAGCGATCAGGGCAATGAAACAAGTCCAGAAGAGCCACGATGTTTGCCTGGGCATCGTCTCTTCTGTTTGATTCTGACTTGCGTATTCTTCCATTTTATCCCTCCCCTTAATACTGAATATCGACATGTTTCCTCGAAGCCGCCGATTCAAGGATGGCATCACATATAACGGCTGCATAATAACCATCTTTGAACGTAGCTCCCCACGGAGCTACATCGATATTATTTACGATACAGTCTAAAAGATGCGTGAGTTCATGGATAAAAAGGTGTTCCCACCCTATGATATGACCATGGGGCCACCAGTTCTCCCACCAGGGGTGATAGGCCTCGGATACCAGCACGTTATGGAATCCCTGTGTTTCTTTGGGCTCCTCTCCCACCCAAAAGACCTGCAACTCGTTCATTCTCTCCAGGTCGAAATAGATGGATCCTTTTTCACCATTGATCTCCAGGACCTGATGATTTTTCCTCCCACCGGCAAAACGGGTCGCTTCAAGAGTCCCGATGGCGCCATTCTCGAATTCCACGGTCGCAACAAAAGCATCGTCAACATCCACCTTTCCTGTCCCGCCGCCCTCGGGGAGCGGACGTTCCTCGATGAATGTCCGGGTCACAGCGCTAACGCTCTTCATTTCTCCCACTAAAAACCGGCCCAGGTCTATGATATGAGCACCCAGATCACCCAATGCACCGCTTCCAGCAGATTTCTTATCTAGACGCCATATTCTGGGCGTTCCATAATGGGGCATAATCCATTCCTGGAGATATTGGGCACGATAATGGTAGATCTGACCCAAAGCCCCGCTTGCGATCAATTTTTTTGCCTGGCAAATAGCCGGTAAAAACCGGTAGTTGAAGGCCACCATATGTTTGACGCTCGATTTTTCAGCAGCTTCGAGCATTCGCCGCGCCTCTTCGGCATTGCGAGCCATGGGTTTTTCGCAAATGACATGTTTGCCCGCCTTGATGGCTGTGATACAAGGCTCGGGATGGACGTCGTTAGGACCTCCGTTATCGAACAGTTGGATCTTGTCATTTTCGAGCATCTTCCGCCAATCCGTATAATAACTCTCGTAACCATAGCGCCGGGCGGCTTCTGCGGCCTCATCCTCAACCAGTCCGCAGATTCCGACCAGCTTGGGGATGGCAGGAGGCGGATAGATCATATACGGTATCGTTTTATAGGCATTCGCATGCGCTTTCCCCATGAAAGCATAACCCAGCATACCCACGCCGATCTCGGGTGCTTCCCCCCTGGCTTTTTCACCTGTCATGGTCGTGAATCCAGTTTCTTCACTCATCTTATTCCTCCTTTTTTATGAATAATTCAGAATAATTACTCGTCGGAAAAGGCCGCGTCAAATGCCATAGTCGATGGCGCAAAGTCCATCTTTCGAATCATTTCCAAGGCCTCTTTGGCTCCATACTCACGGTCCATTCCCGAATCCTCCCATTCGATGGAAAGTGGCCCCTGATACCCAATCCGGTTGAGCGCTCTGATGATGGGATCCCATTTGACATCTCCTCTTCCCGGCGAGACGAAGTCCCATCCCCGTCTTGGATCACCGAAGTCTAAATGAGAGGATAGAATACTGTTATGTCCCGTAAGTTGAACCCGGGAGTCTTTCACGTGGACATGAAAGATACGATCCTTGAATTCATCAAGAAAACGAACAGGATTTATAAATTGATGGATGAAATGGCTGGGATCGAAGTTAAACCCAAAATTCGGATGATTCTCGATAGCATCCAAGGCACGCCGTGCGGTAATTATATCGTAGGCGATTTCTGTGGGATGAACTTCAAGCCCGAACTTGACTCCCTCTCTCTTGAATACTTCCAAGATGGGCAGCCAACGATCTGCAAAATCCTTATACCCAACATCGATATCTTTCTGACTCGTGGGAGGAAAGAAATACAGCTTCTGCCATACACTGCTCCCGGTGAATCCATTCACGCGATCCACACCTAAAAGCTTGGCAGCTGTTGCCGTTCTCTTCATCTCTTCTGCACAGCGTTTGCGTACGCCTTCCGGATCGCCATCCCCCCAGAGTTCCTCTGAAAGTATGGATTTATGACGCGAATCGATGGGATCGCAGACACACTGGCCCACCAAGTGAGTGCTTATGGCATAACATTCGAGATCATATTTTTCCAGCAACTCACGTTTTGCCTTGACATACCCATCATCTTCAAGCGCTTTATCCACTTCAAAATGGTCGCCCCAGCAAGCCAGCTCCAATCCATCGAATCCCCATGAGTTCGCTTTTTCAGCAAGCGTTTCTAAGGTTAGATCCGCCCACTGTCCAGTAAATAAGGTGATTGGTCGAGACATAGATTTCCCTCCTTGTTCTTGGCTTTATTCCGGCCTCGATTCTGTATTATCTCTATACCCTGGGATGTGTTTTTGACAATAATATATATATTGGAAAAACATCTCCAGTCAATGCAGAATTGCTTATCTATCCAAGGTCCAACCGTTGTGATATTCGGGACGAATATACTCATCCGCTTCAGGAGCGTTCGTTGCCTTCATGTTAGGACCATCCCAATAGAGCTTCTTTTGCGTACGCATGGCTACAGTACCAAGCAGGACCAATTCAGTCAGAGGGCCTCCAAAATCAAAATTTGCACTGGCTGGCTTTCCTCCTTTGCAGGAATCGATCCAATCCCGATGATGATCCTCGACTCGGGGGATAGTCTTGGCTGGCCGTTGATATGCCCTCATCTTAATTTCAGGGATAATGCGGGGACTTTCACTCCAACCGCCAGCGAGTATTTTCCCTTTTTCACCCACAAAAAGAAGCCCATTCTCCCCCATGGTCCGTTCGGGCTCCAGTTCTTCGGGCCGAGGAGGCTGAAGTCCACCATCGTACCATGTCAGCTTAAGAGGCGGCAGCTCGCCGCGTTTGGGAAAAGCATAATGAACGATGGAGGCTAACGGAGTGGTCTCAGCATTCAATTCAACAGCGCTCGCTTCAACGGATTCCGGATATCTCAGATCCAGAGCCCAAAAAGCGGCATCGATGTTGTGGCAACCCATATCACCTAAAGCTGCAGTGCCGAAAGCCCACCAGCCTCGCCAGTTATAAGGCGTATACTCGGGGTGATAGGGCCGGTATTCGACTGGCCCTAACCAACGATTCCAATCAAGTCCGGGGGGAACAGGAGGTGTATCCTCTGGCCGGGTGACTCTGTCGATGCGGCCGTCCCGCCCGGTGTCCGTCCAGGCATGCACTTCACGGACCGGGCCGATAGCTCCGTCACGAATCCATTCGACCATCAGACGGATACCCTCACTCGAGTGACCATGGTTTCCCATTTGTGTGGCTACGTTGGCGGAACGGGCAGCCTCCGTCACTATGCGGGTTTCATATATGGAATGCGTCAAAGGTTTTTCACAGAAAACATGCTTTTTTGCCTCTATAGCAGCCAAGATGGTAATAGCATGTATGTGATCAGGGGTGGCGATCAGTACGGCATCGATCGCCTTCTCTTTGTCCAGCATCTCTCTAAAGTCGATGTAGTCAGGGCAGACCTTTG
>JBATYS010000300.1:0-14119 GCA_049674205.1 Candidatus Aminicenantaceae bacterium | reverse complement strand
AAGCAAATACTCTGTGCGGCAAGAGGCGAGGATTTTAGGGCTGCCTCCGGTATGGCAGGAAGATGAGGGCGATGCCTCGAGCAACTCTTTTGGTTTCCAGGGTGGAGTGGGCATTGAATTCAACCTGTCCGAGAGTGTGGCCCTATTCTTTGAAACGGCTGGACGATATGCCAACCTGAAAACCTGGGAAGGGCAAAATCGGTACAAAGACTTCCTTGGAGCTTCAGAATCCGAATCCGTGGACTGGTATTTTGCCGAGGAGTATGATGACACGACACGGCAGTGGTACAGGACCGTTCAGATCGTAGACGAAGAACCATCGGGGAGCTACTACAGAAATGTCCGGAAGGCTGAAATCAGTTACTCAGGAGTGGGACTCCGCTTAGGAATTAAGATCACTTTCGGGAAAAAATAGATCGTAATTAACATAACCAAAATTTGGGGAATTCTACGTGGAAGAGAATTCCCCTTTTTATTTAATCCTTTTTACCTATTTTAATCAGCAATAAATACGCAATTTACCTCCTGGGGTTTTCGAATGCTTATTTAACCTGGGAATACCTGTTACATGCTGGCAAATGCAGCACATATGATCAAGCAGTCCCCCGCAGCATGAAACAGGACCGCTCCCCACAGGCTATCCGTTTTTTGTATCAGGTATCCCCAGACCAGCGAAAAGGTCAAGGTTATCAAGAGGAACTGAAGCATCTGTGGTGCATAGGTAACCTGGGTGTGTATGAGTGTGAAAACAATAGCCGTCAGAAGGTTCGATAAGCCTTTGCCCAGAAAAGGCATGTACCTTTTGAGAAACAATCCTCGAAAGAGTAATTCCTCCATGAATCCATTGGAAAGCACAAAGAGCAGGATCCATGGCGACAACGACAGCAGCTTGTTCAACACCCCTTCCTGGCCGGCCAGGGAGAAATAGGCGATGACGGGAAAGATTATGAAGGCAACGATGCCGACAATAAGCCAAATGCCGATCCTGCCTTTGTTGAGATACAGCGAACGCCAGTCAAGGCCCATGATCGGCATCAATGCCAGGATGGGGACTACTCGCAAGATGCTTTCGGAGAACTTGGCGACGGCAATCCCTTGGGGAGTTGTGTCAGTCAGTCCAAACAGTCTCAGCAGATCGTCAGCAAAGAGTCCGCTTAGAAGGACTGCCGCCCCGGCCACAAAGAGAGCGTAACATACAGGCCAGTATTGTTTTCCTCTTTCACTCCTTCGCAAGAACAAGGCGACGACCAATAGTGTGGCGGTGAGGCCAGTATGAAAGCAAAGTAATGTGTTTTTCGATAGGTACGGCGAAAATGTTATTATGGCGAAAACTATTGCCTCCACGACGAAGAACAACAAGAAAACGCCGCTCTTTTTGAGCCATCCAGGTTGGGAGAGATTGATGCTGTTCATGTTAATTGTTCCTATCCACTCATTGCCAAGTTGCTGCCCAACTATTAATATCCAATATTCCCCATATCAACTTTACAAAAAAGAATATTGGGCAACATATTGATTTACAATCCATTCTTAACACTTTTTTTTTGCATAACACAACATTTTTATCAACCTATCTTGAATCAAAATAACACTATTTTATGTGACTTCAACATTCTTCTTCCTCAAATCCGAGAATTAAAGATATCTGTCCATCGCTCATAACAGTAGAGACCGACTCGAATAATCCTAATGCCTCATCAAGCTCCCGGTAGGCAAGAAGGCCACCATCAGATGTCAATCTTGCGCCATAAAATTCAAGCTTAATTTTACTGCTAAAACGCATTGTTAATCTTTAACCCTTTGCATGCTTCATTTTTGATGCCATCATCACCATCTATCTTGTTATATAATAACAACTTAGGGTGAATTTGTTAAGCGATTTTAAAGTTTAATATGGGAAATATGGGTTTAATTAATTCAGTTTAGCTATCGTTTAAAGCTTCCAGATTCTTTTCGATGAGTTCGATCTGAGCGCGGAGGTCTTTGAGTTTTTTCTTTTCCGCATCCACCACCTGGGAAGGAGCACGGCTTAAAAAATTCTCGTTGTTTAGATTAGATCCGGCTTTTGTGGCATCTATGAGCAGTTTTTCCTTTTGTTTTTTTAGTCGCTCCATTTCCTGATCGGGGTCGATCACACCGATCAAATAGATCTCCAGGTCGCCGACCACGTGGGTGGCAGCTGTTGCCGGACGCTTGACGTGAGGAGAAACATCCAGTGAGTCAATCCCCCCCAAAAGAACGATGAGGTTTTTTAGACGATGGAGAATGTCTGCGCTATCACCGACGGCCTTGATCAGGGCCTCAACATTTTTGCTGGGAGGGATCTGATAGCGGGAGCGGAGGTCGCGGATGGAGCGGATGACCTCTTGAACGAGAGCAAAATCGGCTTCGATTTGATCGTCGATCCATTCCGGTTGAGGCTTGGGCCATTCCGCAGAGATCAGGAGATCGGACGAGGCGATCGGCTGCTCCAGGCCTCTGGTCGGACACTGGAGAAAGAGCCGTTCCCAGAGCACCTCTGTGATGAACGGGACAAAGGGATGGAAAAGCCGCAGCACCTGGTCGATCGCAAGAGATAGAACAGAACGGGCCACAGGGGCAGACTGTTCGTCTTTGAAGCGGGGTTTGATGAATTCCAGATACCAATCGCACAGTTCAGACCAGAAGAATTCCCTGGCTGCACCGATCGCGGCGGAGGGATTATAGGCGTAAAGCTGTTCTGTGACCTTGGTGATCACCTTGGACAACCGCGAAAGGATCCAGCGGTCCTCGGCCTTGAGTTTGTCGGTGGAGAGGGGCGAAAACGTATGCTCCCCCAGATTGATGAGGGCAAAACGGGTGGCATTCCATAGCTTTGTGCAGAATGCGCGTCCCACATCGAAACGCTCGCTGATGATCTTGGCCATGGGTAAGTCGGGCATTGTGCCCAGCACATCAAATTCCTTCCCTGTCTCCGGACAGATGTAGGTGAATATCGTCTGGCCATGTTTGGCTGTGGCCAGGTCCACCAAGTTTCCGGTGAATGGAGAGATGGCCTGAACGGGGAGGCGGATGTCTTGTGTTCCGGTCTGCATGTCGCAAAGAATGTATCGCATGGCGTCGGTGCCATATTTTTCGATGATATCCTCGGGATCGATGCCGTTGCCCTTGCTTTTGCTCATGCGCTCGCCCTTGCCGTCCTGGATGTTGGCATGGATAAAACAATCAGTAAAGGGCACATCTCCCAAGAGAAAAAGTCCCATCAGCTGCATCCGGGCCACCCAGAGAGTGATGATATCGCGTGCGGTGACGAGACAGCTTCCGGGATAATAGGTGCTGAGGTTGTCTCTCTGTTGGTTGACCGATCCCAACTGCCGTTGCCCCTTATCGACCTGGGCGGTCTCAGGGTCCGGCCAGCCGAGTGTGGAAAAAGGCCAGAGGGCAGAACTGAACCAAGTGTCGAGAACATCCGGATCTTGTTTTAATCCGATGGCTTCCAGGTTGGCGGCGTATTTATCCTCAGCCGCTTCATCTCTGAGACAGACGAGGAGGTCGTAGTGTAAGGCTGCTTCCAGGTCATTGAGTTTTTGTTTATCGAGCGGGTGTAATCGGCCTTCATTGTCGGAGATCCAGGCCCAGAGATTTTCGCTTTTTACTTGGGGAAGCACATCTATCACATGTGCCAATTCATTGGCCGGGAAATTACCGAGCCAAATGGGAATGCGATGTCCCCACCAGAGTTGGCGGCTAATGCACCAATCTCGTTTTTCCGAAAGCCAGCTCTTATAGGTGCCTCCATAACGTGTATGATCGGGGTAAAAGGTCAAGCGCAAGCCTGATGGTGATTCGTATTCGCGGCAGATGGCATCGATAGCGGCTTGAGCCAGCCCTGGGGCGCGGAAATCTTTTCCCGTACTCGTACTCGAACCGCAGTGAACACCGCCCTCTACATCGCCCATTCTGATAAACCACTGTTTGGAGAGGTAGGGTTCGATGGGTGTTTTGGATCGGTCGGAATGGCCGATCTCGATCTCCCTGTCCTCGAGGTCGGCCATGAGGTTTTGGCTCTCGAGGTCGGCCACAACTCTGTTGCGCGCTTCTAAGCGGTCAAGTCCCACATAGGGACCCGCATTCGTGTTGAGCGTACCGTCGGGGTTTAAGATATTGATGATACCGATCGTTGTGTGGTGACGTGTCCAAACATCATAGTCGTTGGGGTCATGGCCAGGGGTGATCTTCACACTCCCCGAGCCAAGCTCGGGTTTGGCCCACTCGTCCAGGATGAGCGGAATCTCCCGCTCGACCAGAGGGAGGAATATCTTCCTTCCCTGCTCTGCCATTTCTTTGAGTTTAAGAAGATGGGGCAAGAGGTTTTTCTTCCGTTCTTCAATTCCTTGAAGGGCTTCTTCCAGTTGAGGTTTTTCCTTTTTGGGTGCGCTTTTGATCCGTTCGCGAAGAAGGCGACTCAGTCTGTCGAGTTCGCCCGCCGGGTCGGGATGGCAAGCGACGGCTGTATCGCCGAGCATTGTTTCCGGTCGGGTTGTAGCTACGACCACATGCTGGGGTTCGCCGGGTTTGGGATCGATGACAGGATAGCGCATATGCCAGAAGTGCCCCTGGATCTTCTCATAGATAATCTCATCATCGGAAACAGCGGTCTGCAGTTGGACATCCCAGTTGACGAGTCGGTCTCCATGATAGATGAGCCCGTGGCGGAAAAGCCGGAAAAAGGCCTCCCGCACGGCGCGAGTGCAAACCGCATCCATAGTGAACCGGGCCCTCTTCCAATCGCTGGAGCAGCCCATGCTCTGGAGCTGCTTGATGATCCGCTGCTGGTATTCGTCCTTCCAGGCCCAGATCTTCTCCACGAGGGCCTCTCGGCCGATATCGTGGCGGGTTTTCCCTTCGAGCTCGAAAAGACGTTTCTCGACGACAGCCTGAGTAGCGATTCCCGCGTGGTCGGTGCCGGGCATCCAGAGGGTATTGTCACCCATCATGCGGTGCCATCGGACCAATAAATCCTGCATCACATTGTCCATGGCATGCCCCATATGAAGGGCACCGGTCACATTGGGAAGGGGCATCATGATCACGTAAGAATTTTCTCTTTCGTCAGGAACAGCCGCAAAGGCATCGGCCTCCATCCAGCGGCGATAGATTTTCTCTTCATACAACAAATGATCAAAGTGCTTCTGTATCTCTTTTGACATCCTTACATTTTTACCACAACTGGGGACGGGCCACAAGAAGTTATAGATTTATTTAGAGTTAAGACATTTTTTAGCCTAAAAATTAACCTTAAATGAGATATTTTGGCTATAAAATCGTCTATTTAAGATAGAAAAAGTAATAATAGAAAGAATAAAAATGCCACGAGCGAAACGTCACTACATCCCAGGACTTACATGGCACATTACTCATAGGTGTCACAAAAAGGAGTTTTTACTAAAATTCTCTAGAGATAGGAAAAGATGGTTATATTGGCTCTTTCAAGCTAAAAAAAGATATGGACTCTGTATCTTGAATTATTCGCTAACTTCAAATCATATTCATCTCTTAACATATGATAAAAAGAAGAGTGATGTCATTGCAAATTCTGTTCATTTAGCCGCAGGCAGAACCGCACAAGAATACAATGATAGAAAAGGCCGAAGCGGGGCATTTTGGGAGGATCGTTATAATGCGACAGCTGTGGAATCCGATTCACACCTTATTCGATGCATGAGATATATTGATCTAAATATGGTTCGAGCAGGCGCTGTGAACCATCCTAAAGAATGGCCTCATTGTGGATATAATGAGATTATGAGCCATCGCCAGAGATATAAATTCATAGATACTGATCTTTTGATATATTTTCTTAATTTAAACTCTCAAAAAAAGCTACAAACATTCTATGAAGATTGGGTTTCAGAAGCGATTGAAGTGAACAATTTAAAAAGGGAGAGCATGTGGACGGAAAGTCTAGCTGTTGGGAGTAAGATATTCGTTGAGAAAATATCGAAAAGGTTAGGTTATAAAGCTCGAGGAAGAAGACTGATTGAGCATAAAGGCACTTTTGAACTAAGGGAGAAGAGGTGCTCTTACAAGCACCATTTTACTATAAAAAATGAACTTCTAAGGCAAAAATAGTGCCCGATTATTTTGTTAACTTTATTGTTTTCAAATAGATGCTGTGGCCCGTCCCCATTTTATTTTACTTTACCATTTTATCCCATTATGATAACTTTATTGATAGAGCGATAATGCGGCGGATTAGGTGTCGAAAATGAAAAAAATCATTATTTCAACTTTGTGTATAATTACTTTCGTTTGTTTTGTCTTTCAGGGCAGTTTTTTCGCTGCGCAGGCCATGGGATACGGACGTCTCGAGGGAATAGTGACTGACGAAGACGGGAATCCCATCCCCAACGCAACTGTCACCGTAGAGAAGCTGCAGCATGTCTCCAAAAAAATAAATACTTTTACAAAATCGGTCTCCACGAATGTCAAAGGACTCTGGAAAATGTTTAATGTGTCGGGCGGGGATGTCGTCGTGACAGCAAATGCCGAGGGGTACTTTCCAAAAACAGAGAGAGTTGAGATAAGTCAAACATACGCAAACCTTCGCGTCAACTTTAAGCTGAAACGGGCAGAAACACCCACCGAGCTGCCTGACGCTGAAAAGCCCGCCTTTATGACTTCAAAGAATTTAGAAGATGGTGGAAATTATTTTCGAGAGGAACGATATGAAGAGGCTATTGCTTCCTACAACCTCGTTCTAGAAAATTCTCCTGAAAACTATCTCGTCCACAATTACATTGGGAATTGTTACATAAAAATGGAGAAGTACGACCTTGCAGAAAAGGAATTTCAAGATTTCCTCGAGGCCGCCAAACAGGACAACAGTCCCGTAAGCATCCCCATGCAGGCGGATGCGCTTTCTTCTTTGGGTACGATCAGCGCAAGAAAAAACGACAACGAGGCTGCCCTCAATTATTTTCTCGAGGCCTATAAACTGAATCCTATGGATGAAGAAGTCAACTATAATCTAGGAGAGATCAATTTTTCTCTGAGAAAAATTGATGAGGCCATTGAATATTACAGGATCGCCTCTGACATCAAGCCCACCTGGCCGGAACCTTACATGAAACTCGGTTATGCCCTTCTCAACAAAAAGGACACGCCAAAGGCAATAGAATACTTCGAAAAATTCCTCGAAATGGCGCCGGACCATCCTCAGGCTGAGGGGATAAAATATATCCTCGAAGATATAAAGGAATAAGAAGTTTTTTTAAAGGATAGTATCGGCAGCTTTTACGAATATTCCAAGTAGAAGATAGATTATTCGCGATCCGACCCGCCCCACCCCAACATTAATGTCGCAAAGTCAAGGAAGTGGCCCACAAAGCTGTAATGAACTACCGCGAGTGAGCTACAACGAAGACTTTGTAGTGAGATCAGCTCGCCCGAAGGGTAAAAGATGCTGATATTAAGATATTGAGTGTTCTTTGAATGTAAATTTGTCAGCAGCTTTTACGAATAATTCATCTTAAAAGGCGATACTGAATCCAAACCTATACCCCGTCTCCTCCCCTCTCTGTAAGGGATAGACAACTTCCCACGAAAGGATCCAGACCCTGGTGCCCAAAGTCATGTAGGGAAATTGATATCCATGGTTCCGTGAGAATTGCCAGCCCCCTCCCCCATAAAACCAGAATATCCAAAATTTACGCGGAATCATATATGCGGCTCCCCCCTGGAAGTAAAGGTCTCCATTGGAACCCACATAATCCACATTCCCGGTGAAGTAAAAACTACGAGCCACTTGACGTTTATATCCCACGCTTACAGGATGAATGACAAAAGAGAAAGTTAAATAATTATCTGATGGTTGATTCTTTTTAGAGCTCGCTAATGCATCATCGATGCATATACCCATTATCAAAAGGCTTACAAAGCTAGTGATCATCACAGCCTTTTTCATTCTCTCTCTCCTCCCAAATCCTGTTTGATCCTGTCTAATCTCGTTAGATCTTGTTATATCCTGCTTAATCCTATTTTGTTCCTGTTTGTTTCTCTTTCTGTTTAAGATAAAAACTTTATGCAATCTGCGTGCCAAATCCTCCAATCAGTGCATTCAACGCAAGTTTGTAGCCTAAAAGAGACAGTTGATGGCATCTAAATGAAAAATCGCACGTCGCACTCTCGGCTTTTTGTTCTCTTTTGTTCTCACAGGTCTTTCTTACTCATACCTCAGAGAGTCAACAGGGTTGGCAACTGCCGTTTTTACAGACTGATAGCTGACTGTGATGACAGCGATCAGAGCTGCGATCAGAGCAGAAAGGACAAAAATCTCAACACCGATGCTCGTTCTGTAGGCAAAATTTTTAAGCCATTGATTCATGGCATAATACGCGAGCGGCAGAGCAAAAACACAGGCCAACAACACCCACTTTGTAAATTCTTTTGACAGTAGCAAAACAATGTTTGGGATGGATGCACCCAGCACTTTGCGCACGCCAATCTCCTTGATTCTGAGTTCTGCCGAATAGATAGACAATCCAAATAGACCCATACAAGCGATCAAAATCGTAAGCAGCGAAAAATACTTAAAGATGTTGCTGACGACTTCTTCGGACCTGTACAACGTGTTCAGAAATTCATCCACGAAAGTGAACATCAGCGGATGTCCCGGAGCGATCTCATTGAGCTTCACCTTAATGTGTTCTAGCGCCTCTGGGACATTCCCGCCCTGGATCTTCACGATCATATAGTTTGCCGCGTTGGGCCTGTAATCGAGAACTAAAGGGTCTATCTTATTATGGAGCGATGCGTAGTGATAGTCCTTGAGAACTCCTAAAATCTCGACTCCTCCCTCATCGGAATGCCAAGCTTTTTTCCCAACAGGATCCTTGAGATTGAGAGTTCTCACCGCTGCCTCATTGATGATAAAAGCGTATTTCCCCGGCGACATATCCGCAAAGCTCTGGCCCTCTTTAAGCGTGAGGCCGAGTGTTTCGATATAGTCCTCATCCACCCTCACATATCTCAAATTAAGAAGGTCTTGATCATCCAGCGTGCCCTCGGGTCTAAACTCTTCATACCCACACCGTTCGCCAGGGAGCTTGGAGACAGCGCCAACTCTCGAGACTGCAGAATGTCGCATCAGTTCGGCTTTTACTGTTTTGCTGCTATTGATAAAGGATCTCCTCAGATCCCCATAAAGTTTGATAGCAACCATCTGATCTTTGTCGAATCCTAGGTCTTTTCCGCGGAAATATTCCATCTGTTTATAAATTGTGACCGTACTGAAAATCATGAATACAGAGATTACAAACTGAAAGACGACCAATCCTTTACGAATTCGCGCCGCATAAGATTTAGGATCCTTTATTCCTCTGATTGAATCGACGGGCTTGAATCCTGCCAAGAAAAACGATGGATAAAGGCCGGCGAGCACTCCCAAAAATAAGACTATAGCCAGAAGAAGTGCAAAATTTTCGGGCACAAGAATCTGAGAGAAGAGCATACTTTTGCCGGAGAGCTGATTGTAAAACGGGAGAGCCACCCTGAAGAGGAAGACGGCTAAAACTCCTGAAACGATCGCCATTAGTAACGATTCTCCCAGGAACTGCTTCACCAACTGACGCTTTTGGGCTCCCACGACTTTCCTGATCCCGACTTCCTTCATGCGCTTAAAAGCATAGGCGGTTGTGATATTAACAAAATTCACTCCTGCGATCAGGAGGATGAAGAGAGAGATAGCCGTAAAAATATAGACATATGCAATATTGCTTTTGGGCCCGTGGATTATTGGATTATTGGGGACGGGCCACAGGAAATCCTTGATTTAATTATAGTTAAGATAATTTTGCGACTTTAAATCGATCTTAGATAAGGCTTTTTCGCACCAAAATCGTCTATCTAAGAAGGAAAAACGAATACCACAAGATAAACAAGAAATTAAAACTGGAAGAAGAAAAAGTTTCTTAGAGTGCTCATTTTCACCCCCAAAAAGATATTCTAAAGCCAAAATAGCAGCTTTTATTAGCGTTATCTTGTTTATTTTCAAATATATGTCGTGGCCCGTCCCCATTTTATAAAAAAATTAATTATTTTCTTACTCTTAGCTTTAAACTTTGTTACAATCTTGGTAGTTATGTATGACGTTAAGATAAAAATCACGCGCTCATGGGGAAAAAGGAAATCTGATTCCCCTCAAATAAAGAAAAGATCCGACAGACGAAAATATCCACGTGTCGATTTTATAAGAAATGCAAGCTATCAATTATCCCAGTCTTCTCGGTTTGGAGTCTTCACCCAAGACATTAGCCAGACCGGGATGTGCCTCCTTCTCGATAACGAAGTCTACCCCGGTATGATCCTCAGCCTCAATTTTGAGCTGCCAGGACAATCCCATAAACCCATAGATACGCTCGCCGAGGTCATCTGGCAGGACAACTACCTCACTGGCGTTAAATTTATCTCATCTCCGACTGAAAGCACCGTCTGAAGATTTAATCTCTCATACGAATTCTGAAACCTAGTCCAAGAAATTGCTGCCATAAAACTCTGCCACTGCAACCAAATGTGAAATATCATAATGGTTCGAATCGCTGAAACGGATAGCGATAACACCGCTGGGAAGGATAACCACAAAATTACCACCATGTCCGTTCATTGACGGAGCGGTCACAACACCGATAGACAATCCGATATTATTGATCCACATGGAGTGGAGATATTCCTGAGGCAATCCATATGCACTACCCGCGTCATACCCTGCTCTGAATGTTCGATAGAGGGCCTCCTTCACTCTGAATTCGTTCAGCACTTGTTTTTCCCTGAGTTTGCCCTCGTTGTGCAACAATTGACCGATCTTTGCGGCTTCGATGACTGTCGGATAGCTCCCCCAACCCATAACGGGAGTCCCCAACTCGCTATCGCTCTCGATAGTCCTGGCGAGGGGAAGATGGGAAATTCCCAACGGCCTCAACACGTTTTTTTTGACCATCGACCAAAAATCCGCATCTGGCCCTTCCTTTGTTTTGACATATTGATTAAGTGCATAGGAGAGGACAAAAGTGTTGGTGGAAGCATAACGGAAAGTCGTCCCTGGCGCCGGTTCCGCGTCAGGGAGAACACCAATAGCTGCAATTTTATCCTCAGCTGTTCTGGCAAACAGAAAAGGACCAATATTGTCCCCTGAATCGCTTCCTTGCGTCCCTGTCGCCATACATAAGGTATCTTCAAAGGTCACTCCTTGCCATCCGGGATGGTCTGCTAAACCAGGAACATGATCTACAATTAATTCTTCGAATATGTTCTCTCCATATTTCTCAGCCGCAAAAAACATGGAAAGACCCATAGCCAAAGACTTAGTGACAGAAAACACACCATGTCGCATCTCTAAAGGATAGGGATAAGGGCCGCTCCTTGTGTGTGCAGGTTGGACATAGAGCTTACCATCCAACAGCAGCGCCGCAGTACTGACTTCCTCAGGGAGCAATCCGCCTCTAAAAAAATCCTCAGTGAACCCACCTAGCGGCAATTCATTCCAGGGACGAACCGGAGGCCTCGCCGAAAGCTCTTTCTTAAAATCGAGAATATGCTGCTCCGCATCTTCGAAATAACTCGGAGTATACCTTACAGGGATCATTGCCCGAAAATTCGCGATCTGATAGCCATCAACAGGAGCAGTCTCCTGGGTGATCTGGATGGCGACATCGGATATCTCAGAAGAATTATAAATAAAGGTGGCTAGACCATTCCGTGCCTGACCGATGTAATTATCAGTGAATGTGAATGGGAAGGACGCCCGAGAATAGCCATTATCCACCGGCTCCTGCCAAACTCGTCCCGGAGACACGATAATATTCCAGAAGCTATTCTGCTGGTTCCCGGACAGAATGATGCCTCTGTAAAAAGGAATGAGATATTCGCCGTAGCTAATCACAGAAACAGAAAATGCGGGGAAGAATCTCATCCCGCTCCCCAACCAATTGCTATCGGAATGATTCGTGTTCATAACTGTTTCTGAAAAATGTATCTCCCCAGATAGCGGGTGAGCCGCCGGCATAGTGCTGCCTATTGGCATGAAGTAGTCATTGTGTACCAATTCCGGGAAGTTCCCACTCATTAGGTCATCGAAAGTTAGCTTATCCCTTGCTCCTTGAGGGGGTTCAATACGTTTATTATCTTGAGAGTCTGTGATTGCACTCGTATTCGCGGTTGAGAGAAAGACTATCACAAGCAGGGCCAAGAAAATTTTTATCCTGACATCCGTTTGCATCGGCATACTCCTTCAAATTAACTTGGGACACTTCATGCTAATGGAACACGCTGGGACAGAGAATGTGTTAACTTGTTTATACGCAATTTATATGCCAAAACATCATTTATGGTGTAAAGAGAGCGGCTCCATCAACCGATATGTAAATAATGTTAACATGTGTAACACACACCGTCCGAATCCGGTCAGATACGATGAGTTGACACCTCCCCTCTTTCCTTGATATTCTTTTCCCAGTCGAATCAAAGGGGAAGACCATGGCAAACAAGTGCCCCAAGTGTCAGACGGATAATCCGGATGCCCTAAAGTCACAGCCATCGAGTGCTACATTGGTTTAATATATAGACTGCCCGACCTGGATGAATCAGGTTATTAAGGGGGAAAAATAATGGAACAAGAGATCAAATGCCCAGGGTGTGGGAGCACCTCAATCATCGAACATGTCGTTATGGTAGACATGGAGGAAAAGAAAATCTACAGGTGTTTGGCATGCGGTAAAGAGTTCAGTGCGGAGGAAATGTAGCTAGCACCCCTGGCCAGACTCGAACTGGCGACACACGGATTAGGAATCCGTTGCTCTATCCGTACTGAGCTACAGGGGTACTTAATCCCTCTCTTTCGTTTATTGCATCTAGCCTCTTTTACCGGACTTCTAATACGAAAGAGCGAATAACAGTGTAGCAGAATTGGAGAGAATAATTCAATCCAATGAAATTAAATACTTTATGCTAAACGATTCACGAGGTTTTTTAGGCGAGCGAGGATGGAATTCTTGTTAGTACTTTCTTCGATATCCGATGCAGAGAGCTCCTTTATCTTTGCCAGAAGTTCCTGATTCTCTTTATTACGCGTGCTAGCTAAATCAGCAATGACCTCGCCAATGTCCGGATTTCTCTCGAGCAGCCGCCCAAAGTCCTCTGCTCCGATCTCCAGGAGCTCTGCTTCCTCCTCAACAACACATGTGGCTGTACGAGGCATTCCTGTAAATAGGGACATCTCGCCAAAGATCCCCTCTGGGGTCACTCTAAAATCAGACTTGAATTCTTTTCCCTCTTCCTTGTAAACGATCTCGCCTTTAATAATCCCCTTTACTAGAACATAACAACTTGTCCCGCTATCCCCTTGTTTAAAGACAGTTTCTCCCTCTGTAAATCGGTGCCTCTGAATCAATGCCGCAAATGACATCAATTCATCCTCTGAGACAAGCAGTTGCCCCTTCTTCTCCCCTTCCGTGTACTTTAAAAAATCGGATTTGATCAAATCGCGAGATGTCTTCCCCTTCTCTTCGTCTAGTGTCTTTGCCCTTTCTGTCTTGTCCACCGTTTTCATCAAATCAGAAAGTTTATCACTCAGCGGGACGGGAATTTCGATGTTACGTCTCTTGAATTTGTACCAGATATTCCGTCCGACAGCAGCCATGATGGGAAATTTTCGACGGAAATCTATGATCCAGAACTTGATCGCATAGTTGATGCCAAAATCCTCATAGCCCAGAAGTTGTGGCTCTGGTTCCGGCTCGGATAAAACTTCGGGGACATCCAAAGCGGCTTCCTTGAGAGCCTTAAAAACTTCAGAAGGTGAGGCTTCATAACTGGCTTTAACAGGAATGATCAGAGCCGTCTTCTTGTTGGGATAGGTAAAGTTGGTGATCTTCTCAGATGCCACAATGTTATTGGGAATGACAATAATATTCGAGAACCTGTCAAAAACGCGTGTCTCTCGCCAATTGGTGTTGATCACGATCCCTTCACTCTCCCCCACTGCGATCCAATCTCCCTTGCCGAAGGACTTGGTGAGGTGGAGAGACATGCCGGAAAGGATATTGCTGAGAACACCTTGGAATGCCAGCCCTAAAATCATGGTGAG
>JBATYS010000299.1:0-1853 GCA_049674205.1 Candidatus Aminicenantaceae bacterium | reverse complement strand
CATTGAGGGTGTTTGGGCAAGGGACAAAAGTCGCGATCGAGATCGCACTCATGGCTGCGGATGCAGGTTTGATCTCAACTCTGGAACCCTGTATGTCAATCGGCGGCACTGAGCAGGGAGCGGATACAGCGATTCTCTTGATCCCTGCGCATGCGCAGAATTTTTTTGACCTCCGAGTACTGGAAATTCTGGCTAAACCTCGACTATACTAATCCTGTACTATTCATAAAAAATGTCGATACTTTGTTCAACAAGAGCAATATCAAATGTTCACATTACTTCTCTAGCAAATCATCTTGATATTTCCGTTATCGATGTGCTTTCTATGCATAATCGACATTTTATACCTTACAGGCGAGCCGACCTTGATATAAGGGTGGGTGGGAGGTTGTTTCGTTGCAGCCCACGTTAGGCGGTAGACAACTACAGCTTCATGGGCCGCTTCCTCAACCTTAATGTTAGGGTGGGGTGGGTTGGCCTCGACTCGTGAATAGAACAGGTGCTTTATCTTGTTTGAATGAAGGAGTCGCGCATGAAAAGAAAAATTGTCTTATTGGGCATTTTGATCGTGTGTTTATTCGGGAGCGGCAATCTATTCGGAGACGGAATGTTTTTTATCGGGATCCAGGGGGGGTGGTCGCAGCAAAACATCGATATTAGAGATATCGAATTCAACAAGAACACGGCGTTCCTCTACGGGGCACGCGTGGGTATAAGAATTCTGACCTTTGTTGTTGAGGGGAATTTTTACCAGGCTGCCCACAATATTGAGGTATCCGATGTTGGGAATTATTGGGATTCGCGGAAGATCAACACCAATTATCTGGGATTGAACGTGCGGTTTTTTCTTCCGTTTCCCATCGTCAATCCCTATCTAACGTTTGGATACGGCACGTACACGGCCGATATCAAGGATATCGGAAAAGACAAGAGCGGGGGATGGAACGCTGGCCTGGGTTTAGAGTTGTTCCTGGGGAAAAAGTTTTCTCTTTTGGGAGAGGCCAGGTATAATCCTGGAAACTTTGAGATTGAGACTGAGGAAATAAGCATCAAGAATTTCACCTTTCACTTCGGCATCAATTTCTATTTTTAACCGCAAGTACTCGTGAGATTAAACAAATTCCTGGCTCAGGCTGGTGTGGCCTCAAGGAGAGAGGCAGACCGGATGATCACCGAAGGCCGGATCAGTGTGAATAATATAGTTGTTGAAGAACTGGGAGTCCAAATAGACCCCGCAAAGGACTCTGTCCGGGTGGATGGCCAGAATGTCAAAAAAGAGAAGGAAGAGCTCTATCTTCTGCTGAACAAGCCTGCGGGTTATCTCGTGACACTGAAAGACCCATTCAAGAGGCCGACGGTTCTCGAGCTTTTGCCTAAGTTGAAAAAGCGCATGTTTCCTGTGGGCAGGCTGGATTTTAACAGTGAGGGCCTTCTTCTATTGACTAATAATGGGGAATTGGCGAACCGCTTGATGCATCCCCGTTATCGAATAAAAAAGGTCTACGAGATAAGAGCAAAAGGGATTCCTTCTCACAAAAGCCTCCAGAGGTTAGAGAGGGGGATACACCTTGATGGAAAGAAAACAGCACCGGCTAAAGTCACTCATCTCGGGTCTGATCCGAAAAACGCAAGGATCCGTATCGAATTGACAGAGGGAAGAAAACGTGAGGTCAGACGGATGTTCGAAGCCATCGGCTACAGCCTCTTCTCTTTAAAACGGATAAATTATGCGGGTATAGCGATAGGGACTCTAAAAAAGGGACAGTGGCGCTATCTCACGCCATCCGAAGTTACTCACCTCAAGAAACTGGTAGGTCAGGATTAGAAATTTTATGAGTTCTTGTCCTTTTCAG
>JBATYS010000298.1:0-2391 GCA_049674205.1 Candidatus Aminicenantaceae bacterium | reverse complement strand
ACAATAAAATTGGGAATTTTATAAATAGTGGCAAAAAACTACGATTTTATCTTGACAAACCTTGGGATTCTACTACAATAGGTATGGCTCTTTCGCGCCGGCTGGAGAGAGCTCCCACATAATGGTTACCACCATTAACCCCCCTTTTGCTGACAACAGCCGGCAATACCCCAATACCCAACACCTTAAATTCTTTTATCCCTGCATTAAATAAGGTAGTATCTATGCACCAATTTAACAATGGGTTTTTAATGGGTGTATAATGGGTGTATTATATACCCAAGAAATTAGCAGGAAAATTACTGCTTAGAGTTCGCGCAGGTACGTCGTCAAATTGATGTTTTTATTTGATATCCCCAGTTTATGCCTTATTTTTTTTCTGTGGCCCTCCACTGTTTGGCGCGAGATATTCAGGAAACGAGAAATATCTTTGTTTGCAAATCCCGCCTTAACAAGATTGCAGACTTCGATCTCTTTGGGTGTCAGGAATAAATCTTTGTCCGTGATCTTGGTGCCATATGAGGAAGTGAGCCCTTTAATATGATGCTGAAAAAGACTCAGATCTTTCTGTGTCGATTCCCCTGCCTCTAGCTTGTCCAAAATCGGGGACAACACAATATTTACATTCGTCAGAATATCCTCTTTGATCTTTCTCTTCTCTATTTCGATCTGGGCAATGATCTCACCGAGAGCGATATTTTTTTGCTCTAAAGCTAATTTTTGATTCCTCAATTTAGACTCAGACTCTGCTAGCTCCAACTCCGCCTTCTTACGCTCGGTGACTTCCTGCCGAAGTTCTTCAGTGGCTGCTTTTAATCTGGCTGTGCGCTCTTCAACCAGTTCCTCGAGGTGTTCTCGATATTTTTTCAATTCTTCTTGTGTTTGTTTTCGATCAGTGATGTCCCGTATCACAGCCAAAGAGCCTTCAAATTTCCCATCGAGGAATAAAGGAGAAAGCTTAGCAAAAAACCACTTTTTTGTGCCCTTCATATCCATCCAGTATTCATATTCGACTATTTCTCCGACTTTGTTCTTCTTGAATGCATTCTCAAAAAGTGCAACCATATGGGGGGGCAAAACCTCTGAATGTTTCCTTCCTATAAACTGATCTGGAGACAAATATAGATCCTCCACATTGGGAGCACGATAAAATATAAACCGTCCCTCTTTATCGAGAGCGAACACGAGATCGACCATGGACGAGAGGATCCCCTCAAGCCTGACCTGTGTTTCTTTTAGACTTTCTTGGACTCTCTTATTTTCCAACTTCTCTAAGTCTGCAATCCTTTGACGTACGACGAGCAATTCTTCAACGAGTTGTTTTTTTGATTTGTCTTTATCACTCATTGAATCCTCTATATATGCAGAATCATTCGAGAAGGTGCTTAGGGATCCGTACTATCATAGTTCCCCACACTCTATTGAGAATAGAATAATGATTTTCCCAAATAGAGTCAAATCAAAGGGAAAGTTTGACTCTTCCCTTTTTCCTTGATATATTTTCTCCAGTCAAATCAAAGGGAAGGCTATGGCAAACACATGCCCGAAGTGCCAGAAGGATAATCCTTCCTTAAAAGGAGAGTTCAGATGAAACATTCAAAATGGATCTTGTTTGGATGTATTGTTGTTTTGGCCATCGCATTGACGATGTCGACAGGATGTACTAAGCAAGAGGAAGAACTGGAAGGCGAAACGCAAAGTATCGATCAAGAGGGAAAAGCAGAGGTGCAACTCCCGGCTGCTGTCCTCAAGGCGATCGAGGAAAATGTCCCGAATGCCGAGATAGCGAAGGTTGACATCGAGGAGAAAGGCGGCATCGCTCTCTACGACATTGAATTTAAAGCAGATCAGGGAGAGATCGAGGTTGCAGAGAACGGCACGGTCATCGATGTCGTCACTGTCATAACAATGGAAGATGTACCTGAAGCCGTCGCTGAAGTACTAAAGAAGTCTGCCGAGGGCGCCACTATTATACGGATCGAAAAGTCTGAGGTCTGGTCCGAAGTCAAGATGGAAGGTGAACAAGGCACGATAGTCAAGCTCGACAGCCCAAAGTACGTCTATGAAGCAGAGCTCATGAAAGACGATCAGACGGGCGAGATCGAAGTCGCTGCCGACGGCACGGTCATCGAGCCCCTCAAGTGGGACACCGAGGAATCAAAAGAAAAGGAAAAGTAAGGAAAATATAACAAACTGGCCTCCTGTTCTTTTTGTTCCTTTTGCCATCTTCTGAAGCTGTATAAGAATTTCGATCTTTTTTTTGAAGGGCAACTCAACGAGTTCTCTCCTTATTTGGCTTTCTTGTTCGGATTCGAACATGTATTGTTCCCTAAGCGGGCATACCAACCTAATTCTCAGCCGTCATAAGGAAGGAAATGTTTTGGCATGATG
>JBATYS010000297.1:0-1950 GCA_049674205.1 Candidatus Aminicenantaceae bacterium | reverse complement strand
GGGATCAACTATGTCTACATCGGAAATGTGCCCGGACACGAAGCGGAAAACACATACTGCCCCAAGTGTTTCAACATGTGCATCGAGAGAAGAGGCTACGCGATCAAGGCATCGAACGTGAAGAACGGAATATGTAAATTTTGTGACAATCCTATTCCTGGCGTTTGGACCTGATCATCAAACCCGGTGAACCCAAGGCCATAAAAAATCAATGAATGCTCTGGATTCTGGGAAGGGACTTCTGTATTCTATTAATGTGACGAAAGGTGAAAGGGTTCCCCCATTATTGCTGGGATTTCTGGCGATCTCGTTCCAGATCGTGTTGCTGCGAGAGTTTTCCGCTTTTTTTTATGGCAATGAGATCACTTTCGGCATTGTTTTGGGGACGTGGCTACTCTGGGGAGGACTGGGCAGCATTTTTGGTGAAAAAGCCGCGTATTCCACTCGAAGATTTGCGCTGGTATTTCAGTCTGTCCTCTTTCTTTTTCCTCTCTGCCTCCTCTGCCTGAGATTCTCTCGCTTTTGGCTGAATATCTTACCGGGAGAGATGGCAGGACTTTTTACCATGTTTATTTCGTCACTGGTGCTCACACTGTTTGTGAGTTTCCCCCTAGGTGTACTCTTTGTGTTTAACGTCAATTCCCTCGAAGGGGACTTGGCTCAAACATATTTCCTGGAGTCTGCAGGGGCATCGCTGGGTGGAGTGATCACCTATTTTGTGTTGATCCCGACCCTATCCAACTGGCAGATGACATCCATTATCTGCATTTTTGGACTAGTTCTTGTATTCCTATTCATAAAAAATGGCGCAAGGAAGCATTCTTTAATATTGCTTGTTCTTTTTTTTGTGGCTTTTTTTGTGTTTGACCTACCCAGCCAAAAGATCTTCTGGAAGCCGTTCAAGCTCATCCAGAGCAAGGACTCCCGCTACGGCAAACTCCAAGCTATACAAACAGAGGAACAGGTCTCACACTACAACAATAATGTTATGATGTTCTCTAATCCTGACTTGGCCGCTTCCGAAGAATCTGTGCACTATACCATGTTTCAATACCCTGAGGCAGAAAGCATTCTTCTCATCGGAGGTGGAGTCGGAGGCGGCCTGGAGCAAGCCCTTAAATACCCCAGAGCCTCCATCGATTATGTGGAGCTCGACCCAGAGATCATACGATTTTCGCTCACGCATCTCCCCCCATCTGAAAGGAAAGTTTTCCAGGATCCCCGGATCCAGGTCCACTATCGGGATGGACGGGCCTTTCTCTCTCACTGCACTCAAAGATATGATGTGATCATCCTGAATCTCCCGGAACCCACTACAGCACAGATAAATCGCTTTTACACCAAGGAATTCTTTCTCATCGTCAAAAACAGGCTCACTGGAAATGGTGTCTTTTCCTTCCGGGTCCCTTCGGCTGAAAACTACATCAGTTCAGAATTGCAGGACTTCCTCTCATCTCTCTTTTTTACATTGAAAGGAATATTTCCTCATGTCGCAATTGTACCGGGAAACACCAATATATTTCTCGCCTCGCGCCGCTCTCTCTCATTGGAATATGGGAAGATCGCAAAAACCATCGAAGATCTAGCCCTGGAGAACACCTACGTTATTCCTCAGCTCCTCATCGATAGACTCTCGCCTTTCCGGATCAGTCTTTTGAGAGAAACCGTATCGAACGGAAAAGGAAAAATCAACAGAGACTTCGCGCCCATCAGCTATTTTTATAGCTCGGTCCTTTGGAGCTCTCAGTTTGGGGGCAGCGAAGCCAGGTTTTTCAGCTTCCTATCCCGTCTGAGTCCTTTTTGGCTGCTCGACCTGCCTTTGATCCTGTGTCTTATGCTCCTGATCTTCCTCGGATTGCAAAAGAAGAAAACATATTTCTTGATGGCGCCCCTGGCTGTTTTGGGATTTACTACCATTGTCACAGAGATTCTGCTGATTTTTTCCTTCCA
>JBATYS010000296.1:0-15572 GCA_049674205.1 Candidatus Aminicenantaceae bacterium | reverse complement strand
ACGACAGGATTAAGTGGAGGCTTCCTCAAGGACTCTGTAGGCCAGTTTAAGAGCTCGAAGCCCTTCCTCTCCGCTGACTTTCCGCACTTTACCATCACGGATGCACCGGAAAAAATTCTGGAGTTCTTTTTTCAGAGGCTCTTCCTTCTTGATCTTCAATGTTTTGATGTCCGTCTGGCGTCCATTTAACGGGAACGCCTTGACTTCCTGGTCAATGTAATCGATGGAATAATAGGATGTGGGCTCAAAAATCCTGAGTTTTCTCACCTTTCCCTGGTGAACACGGCTGGCGGTGAGAGTGGCTACGCATCCGGATCCAAATTCAAGCCGCGCGTTGGCGATATCGATCTTATCGGAAAGGACATGAATCCCGGAAGACTTGATGACCTTAACCTCATCCTTGATGAGTGACATGATAATATCCAGATCATGAATCATTAGGTCAAGGACAACATCTATATCCAATGAACGGGCGGAAAAGGACCCCAATCTCTGGACTTCGATAAACCTCGGTTCTGTGATCAAGTTCTCTATCGCTTCGACAGCCGGGTTGAATCTCTCAAGATGGCCGACTTGAAGAATCGCCCCATGCTTCTTCGCATAGGATACAAGTTGATCCGCCTGTTCGATCGTCTCCGTTATGGGTTTTTCCACAAGGACGGACTTCCCTTTACTTAATAACTCCATAGAAATGGCGAAATGTTCTGATGTAGGAGTTGCAACGATGCCTGCATCTATCTCATCGAGCATCTCTTCGAAATTCTCATAATACAGAACGCCGTGGCGATTTCCGATCTGCATTGCCTTTTTAAAATCGATATCCGCCACTCCCTTCAACTCTGCTTCTTCAAGGTAGGACAAGATCCGCGCATGCTGTGTCCCTAAGTATCCGACTCCGATGATCCCGACTTTCACTTTATCCATAAAACGCTCTCCAGACAATTATTATACTTATTTTCATGTTAATTCAAAGCTAAATTCAACTGTGTAAAAAACGTTTGCAAAATGAGGCTGATTCTTTTTTTGTAGGGTCCGTTCCCCGAACTTATAGAATCAGAGGAGATGGATTGAACGACATAAAGGAAGATTTCGCCTTTCCTCATTGTTCTTCAAGGGTAGTCGATGGAATCGACCCCGAGGACTGTGTGAGCACGGAGACAACAGATGGATGTTGAAGAGTATAGCTGAGAATCATCTTGGCATGATCTAAATAAACGTGCGGAGTTCCGCAGACGCCTAATAAGAAAAAGAGGGGCCATCCTTTAAATAAATCAATGGGTGGGAGGGCGGCGTTAAAAATCTGACAGGAGCGAAAACATCTCCTCTGATTCTACCTTCACTGGATAGGAATTATTTTGCGATGATGGTGATTCCGTGCGAATCAGCGAGCGAAATGGCTTCCTGTCTTTGGAAAAAAGGCATCCGGCCAGCTTCGAAACAGAGCACAGAACCATCTGCCGCAACGAGACTTTTAACTGTGGTCAATCCCACTGCAGGAAGGTCAACTCTGGGGTCCTGGCTCATCCGGCTCACTTTAACCACTGTTGTTCCCCTTCCAGCGAGACGGCCCCCACGCTTTATCGCTTCATCCGTGCCTTCCATACCTTCAACGGCAACGATCGCTCTATCCTTGACGACAACGGTTTGACCGATATCTGAATCAGCGATATTCCTTGCGATTTCCCAGCCGAACACGATGTCCAACTTCATCTCTTTTGACGGTTGAGTGTGCGTGAGCGTTCCTTTTTCACAGAAATAGGACAGGATAAAAGGGGTGGGATCGATAACGGCTAGGCCCTGTTTTTCAAAAAAAAAGATCACCTTCTCAATAATGGATGTTGGCGTTTTGTCTTTGCCCGAATCCAAAATACGAAGTGCTGTGAGGTCGGACTGTGTTTTATCGTAAATGACCCGAGGATCGATCTTTCCAGCTAGAATGACAGAGGAGACACCGTTTGTTTTAAAGTAAGAGACAATTCCTTGAATATCCCCCACTTGAAACCATTGGATGAGCTCCATGTCTTCCAAAACAGATCTCTCGGCTTGTCCCTCTATTGCCGCGACAACACATGTAGAGCCCTTTTCTGATGCTTTTTTTTGTATTAGAGATGGGATCTCACCAGAAGATGCGATTATTCCGAGTCGGCGTCCCATCGATCCCCTGGTTTTTTAACGAATCCCCGCTTGGAGGACCGGATGAAAGAGATTATGTCATCCCGGTCTTCGCTCAGAGGGAATTCCTCCTCAATTCTGGAGAGGGCATGGCTGGTGTTTAGATCAGAATAGAAGATGATCTTGAACATCCCTTTGAGAGCCTTGATCCTATCTCTCGAAAATCCTTTTCGCCGAAGGCCAATGGTATTCAACCCATAAAGCTGTGTCGGCCGCTCTCCGGCAACCCGGCAAAAGGGAAGAACGTCTTGCGTGATAGTGGATTTTCCTCCTATGAAGGCAAACTTGCCTATACGGCAGAATTGATGAATCCCTCCCATTGCACCCACCGTAGCAAAGTCATCCACAGATACGTGTCCCCCCAAAGTGGCACCATGCATAAAGACCGTTCCGTTCCCGACAACACAATCGTGGGCAACGTGAGAGTATGCCATCAAGTAATTGTTACTGCCGATAACAGTTGTCCCGCCACCTTTTGCTGTCCCTCTATTTATTGTTATGAATTCTCGAAAGATATTCTTGTCCCCGATCTTGACAGCTGTGTCCTGAGCATCATAGGTCAGATCCTGAGGCTCAGTCCCAACGGATACAAAGGGCCAGAAACGGCAATCCGCCCCTATCTCAGTATGCCCGTCTATGCAGACTTGAGCATCGATCCTCGTGTTTTTCCCTATGGTGACGTTTTCGCCGATTATGGAGTTGGGCCCCACCCAAACACCCAAGTCCAAACAGGCTTTGGAAGAGACTTGGGCAGATGGATGCACATAGGTTTCATCCTTGCGCATTCAAATCCTCGATGTCCATCAAGGAAGCCATGACATCGCCCTCGACAACGACATTTCCGTCAACAAGGGCTCTGCCTTTCACATGACAAAACCTGGTTTTCATCTTTAAAATTTCAACTTCTATCCGAACCTGGTCGCCGGGAACCACTGGCTTTCTGAACTTGGTTTTATCGATCTTGCTCAGAAAGACGAGTTTTTTCTCCGGCTCAGGAATGGATACGTAGATCAGGATACCCCCCGCCTGGGCGACGGCTTCAACCAACAACACACCCGGCATGACTTTCAGACTGGGAAAATGCCCCTGAAAAAATGGCTCATTGTATGTGACATTCTTTATCGCAACAAGCGACTTCCCCTCTTCGTACTCCAGCACCCTATCGATCAATAAAAAAGGATAACGGTGGGGAAGCATCCCCAGTATTTGTTGGATATTGAGTTCAGTCTTATTATCTTGAGGCTTTTGAGGCATCGTACCTGGTGATGACTTCTTGGGTCAGATCGATTGTGGGATTAAAATAAATCGCTCCACTTCTGGCCAGATCGAAAATAACATCCAGACTTTTGTCTTTGCCAACCTGCTCAATGATGGGTAACAATTCAGTCTGGATTCTCTGGAAGAGCCGGCCTGTAAACTCCTGCATCTCTCTAAGGGAATCTTCACCAAAACGCTTTCTCTCTGTCCGCTTTTTTTCCAGATCAGAGCTTAACTGCAACATGGCTTCGTTGGTGAGTGTCAGCCTCTGCGTGTTGATCCGTGTTTCCAGATTCCGGATCTCGTCATCCAGTGTGCCCAATCGATCCTGATTCTGTTTGTCTTTGTCCTGGATCTGTGCCATGACTCTTTTCCCTTCAGCGGACCTTTCGAGGACGTCCTGAGAGTTGACGACTCCGATTTTGATCGCCTGCTGGGAGTACCCCAAAGTGACCAATACTGCTAAAACGAGGGGAATAAATACAACCTTGCTTGTGCTCCTCAGACTCATCTTTTGCCTCCTTGTGAGAATTCGAGTTAGTTTTTTGTCAAAACGTTGTTCCGATCGCAAAGCGGAAATTAAAATGATTACGGGTTTGCGGTGTTAAACGGTTATTATATGCAAATATCAGCCGAAAAGGAACCCTAAGCGCAGGAACAAATATCCTGGCCTCCAAACCTGCAGATGTGTACAAGTTGTTAAAACTAAAATCCTTGTTTCTGGCATAGGCATTCCCCGCATCGAAGAAGAAGATCGTATACAGTGGCCCACCCACAGGAATGATGTACTCCAAGTTGAACACAGCCGATTTCTCTCCCCCGATATTCTGTCCGGTTATAGTCCTTGGACCGACAGAGTAAATTTCGTATCCCCTGATCGATCTCTCACCACCGAGGTAGAACCTCTCCCAGAATGGCACAGCAGATCCTTTAAGCGGGTACACATACTGGAGCTCCAGATGCATGCCTATGGACTGCCGCATGAATGTCGGTATGAACCGTGACAATTCGAGCCGCGGTTTGATCAGATCGATATCCCCTCCCAAAAACGAACCGGAGAACTTAAATCCTATGAGATACAGCCCTCCCCTCGATGGTGTCAAAGGGCTATCGACCGTATTCTTGTACAGAGTGGGATAGATGCTGCTTATGGTGTATTGACCGTAACCGCCATAGCCGGGATACCCACCATAACCACCATAGCCTCCACCATAACCACCATAACCTCCATAGCCACCATAAGGATTATAATACGGATCACCTTCCTCATAGGTCTGGCTGGCCGGTGCGATGTCCACATATTCATACCCGTAGGTGATACTGGTTCTCCAATAGCCTTGTATTCGGGCTCCAAACGTCAGGTCGATACCTTTTCCCTTGCGGTCATAGAGGTAGGGGTAGACCATCCACCTGCTGTATATATTAAATCCCACCGACATAGGTCTATCGAAGATATACGGTTCTGTAAACCCAAACGAGTAATTTTTGACTCTCTTTCCGTACTGAAACATCAGGTCGAGCTTTTCGCCAGCACCGAGAAAATTTACGGTCCCATAGCTGATGGCCACAAACGCACCCTGGTATCCGCTGTAACCGGCTGTAAACTGGATATTATTCCTCTGGAGCTCGGTGACTCTAAGGTTGACGTTGATCTGAGTCGGATCTTCGGGATTGGGTTGGATATCTGGCTCACCTTCAAGCTCAACCAGTCCCAACTGGTTCATGCGCAAAAGACTGTCCTTGAACATAGCAAAGCTGAACGCATCCCCCTCTCTGAGCATCATCTCTCTTCGTATGACCTTATCTTTGGTATACGTATTTCCCATGATGTTAAGTCGATGAAGGAAAGCGATTTCGCCTTCATAGATATTGTATGTAACATTCACTTTTTTGTTCTTTGGATCGAGACCTTCAACCGGCCGGATTTGTGCATAAAGATGACCGAAGTTTTGGTAGAGTTCTCCCATGTCAGTCACAGCCTTTTCGCGTACTTTGGTGCTGTAGATATCGCCTTCTTTGTACTGGATGAGCGAACGCAGATAGTCTGAATTGAAAACCTTGTTCCCCTCGATATTAACCTCTCCAACAGAGTACCTGTATCCCGCGTTGACCGGGATGATGATCCGTTTCATCTTCTGTTTCTTGAACGTTACGGTATGCTTATCGAATTCTTCGATCCGAGGTTCACCGATCACAGCTTCCATGTACCCGTTTTCTTGATACACTTTTTTCAGATTGGCGATGTCCTCGTTCAGTTTATTCTGTTTGTACGTATCTTTCCCCGTGATCCAGGTGATAAGCCCGTGTGTTTTATTCTCCTTGAAGGCACTCTGTAGCGTGCTCTCCAGCAGCTTGGGCGACCCCTCAAAAACGATGTCTCCCACTCTGATCTTTGGGCCTTCATCGATGTTGAACACGACTTGCAGCTCATTTTTCCCTTGGGCGCTGACTTGTGTCTCTACCTTTCCGGAAGTCAGGCCCTTTTCTGCCAACAACTCTTCGATCGTCTTCTTTATCTGCTGGATCTTATTCGGGCTGTAGTAGGAATAAGGAAGCAGATATTCATTTTTCTCCTTGAGCTTGTTGACAATATCGTCTTCTTTGAGTTTTTTCCCCGTTTTGTAGACAATTTCCCTTACCACGGGATTCTCTTCAACAACGATCTTAATGACTTTCCCTTGCGTCCCAGGAAACTGTTCTATCTTTATGTCTGCAAAGAATCCGGTAGACCAGAGAACTTTGAAATCCCTCTGTAAAAGTTCCAGACTAAAATAATCCCCTTCCTGTGATGAGAGATAGTAAAGAATCGTCTCCCGGGTCACACGATCGTTCCCTTCGATATCGATCCTCTCAACCATCTCCTGTCCAGCAAGAAATAGGGGTAAACATAGGAAAATCAACACATATATAACTCTTCTCATTGTCCTTTCCTTATACCATATTTGGACGTAAAAATAAACATTCGTGGTCTATCGCAATAATAAGTA
This sequence comes from Candidatus Aminicenantaceae bacterium, assembly GCA_049674205.1. Lineage (GTDB taxonomy): Bacteria > Acidobacteriota > Aminicenantia > Aminicenantales > Aminicenantaceae > WTAW01. The sequence continues at coordinate 9,156 of JBATYS010000296.1, read as the reverse complement.
ACTTTAGAGATAGCCTCAGTTGCTCACTATTGCTATAAACCACGTTTTACGTTTGAACGCCACGTAAGTAAAACGTCAGGGGGAGGGCAAAAGTTTCAATTTTCCGTTTTCCATAAGATAGGCTTTCTGGCAAAATCGAGCGACTTTTTCATTATGGGTCACCAGGATCGAGGACAAGCTTTTTCTCTGATGGAGGTCTTGGATGAGTTCCAGGATTTTGAGGCCTGTCTTCCAATCCAGGTTGCCGGTAGGTTCGTCGGCCAACAGAACTTTCGGCTCGTTGACCAGGGCCCTGGCAATAGCGATCCTCTGTTGTTCGCCTCCTGAGAGCTGTGAGGGCCTGAGTGCTGCCTTTTCAGTCAAGGAGACCTCATCGAGCTTTTCGATGGCTTTGACGAAAGCCTCCTTTTTATCGACACCACGTATGAGAAGGGGAAAACTCACATTTTCCGCAGCTGTAAACTCAGGAAGGAGGTGGTAGAACTGAAAGATGAAACCGATATGGCGGTTTCTTATCTCCGCCAGGTCTTTCTCATTCTTAGAAAAAACATCCTCTCCATCGATAAAGACTTTCCCCTTATTCGGCTTGTCCAATGCTCCAAACAGGTTGAGCAAGGTCGTTTTGCCCACTCCTGAGACACCCATGATCGCTATCAGATCACCTTTGGTCAAAGAAAAATCGAGGTCCTCAAAAATACATAAAGTGCCATCAGGGAGCGGGTATTCCTTGCTCAAACCTTTAGCGGCCAGTACATCATTCATACTTCAATGCCTCCACCGGGTCTACTTTTGATGCTCTGTGCGAGGGAAAGAGTGTCGATAAAAGGCTAATGAGGAGAGTCACACCGATGATCATCAATAGATCCAGGGGTTTGATGCGGAATGGAACAAAAGCGATCACATAGATCTCCTGCGGAACCTTGATGAGTTCAAAAGTATTGGCCAGCCAGCACCAGATCAGACCTAGAACGGTCCCCGCTGCAGTACCGATGACACCGATCATTGCACCCTGGAGGAAAAATATTTTTCTGATACTGCGGGAAGTCGTCCCCATTGCCTTGAGGATCCCGATATCCCGCGTCTTCTCCATGACCATTAGAATGAGTGTGGCGATGATATTCAGAGCTGCGACGAGCACGATAAGAGTGATGGTCAGGAACATCAACTGTTTTTCCAGTTTTAAGGCCGAGAAGAGAGCTCTGTTGAGTTCCATCCAGGTTATGACATAGGCCTGGGGGGGTAAAAGCTCCTTGATCTGCTCAGAAGTTTCTGAAGCTCGGGAGATGTTTGAGATCCTTACTTGGATGAGATTAATGCTGTTTTCAAGGTTAAACGCCCTCTGAGCTGCCCTCAAAGACACCAGAGCCGTCGCGGAATCGAAATCGTACAAACCCGTGTGGAAGATCCCGGTCACAACAAATTGTCTCATCCTGGGCAAAAGTCCCATGGGTGACAAGCGCGAAGCCGATGTCAGCACTGTCACCCTATCCCCTACTGTGGCACCGATCGAGAAGGACAAGTCACGCCCGAGAAGGATCCCATCTCTTTTCGCTTCCGGGTCTGGAAGGTCTCCCATCGAAAGGTCCTGGAGCCAGGGAGAGGACTCCTTTTCTCTCTCAAAATCAACGCCGCGCAGCATCGCACCCTGGCTCTTGACAACACCAATGATGAGACCATAATCCAACACAACAGGGGAGGCATTGATCACTCCATCCACACCTCCCACGCGTGAAATAAGTTGCTCATAATCCTCGAGTCCCCCCTCTGAATAGTCCCGGATGATGATATGCGAGGTAGAGCCGAGAATCTTGTCCTGGACATCCCCTTGAAAGCCCGTGATAAGGGCAATGGCAATGACCAGAGCCATAACGCCAATGGTGATCCCTAAGATCGAAATAAAGGTAATAACAGAGATGAACGCCTGTTTTCGCTTGGCTGTCAAATAACGTTTAGCTACAAAATACTCGTAATCCATATCAGAAACTCACAGTTCTTCGCACAAAACTCAAAATACGGAACGCCCAGATACATTGTGCAATATAAGAAATGTTAGAATAAACCATAATGGGTAAACTGTAAATATTTAAAGTTATTTTGGACGGAGCAAAGGGAATAGAATAACCTCCCGAATAGATTTTCTGTTGGCAAAGATCATGACCAGCCGGTCGATGCCGATCCCTTCTCCACCCGTGGGGGGAAGACCGTATTCCAATGCTTCGATATAATCCAAATCGACCATGTGGGATTCTTCATCCCCCTTCTCTCTTGCTTTTGCCTGTTGTTCGAACATTTTTCTCTGCTCTGCAGGATCTGTCAACTCAGTGAAAGCATTGGCGATCTCCATGCCAGCCATCACGAGCTCAAAACGTTCCGCTTCCTCGGGATTGGTTTGTGACGCTTTGGCCAGAGGTGAGATCTCCCTTGGCGGATTCATCACAAAGGTGGGCTGAATGAGATCTTGCTTTACGTGTTTATCAAAAATGATATCCAGAGCTTTCCCGAAGGAAAGCGCCTGCTGTTCAGGAGCTAAGGTCTTCGCATATTCCACGATCTCATCCTTATTCTCGAAGCGACTGGGCGCCAACCCGCTGTACTGGATGAGAGCATCCATGAGCTTTATTCTTTTCCACGGCCTCCGCAAGGATACCTTATGTTCTCCATAAGGGATCTCCTCGCTCTGGAGAAGAGTTTTAGCGAGTCCATGGATAAGCTCTTCGGTCAATTCCATCATGTCAAAATAGTCTGTGTAAGCTTCATAAAACTCGAGCATGGTGAATTCAGGATTGTGTTCGGAAGAAATCCCCTCATTCCTGAAGTTCCTGTTGATCTCATACACCTTTTCCAAACCACCCACGGTCAGGCGTTTGAGAAAAAGCTCAGGGGCGATCCGCAGATACAGGTCGATCCCCAAAGCATTGTGAAAAGTCTTAAAGGGCTTGGCCAACGCTCCCCCCGGGATGGAGTGCATCATCGGTGTTTCAACCTCGATATAGCCCTTCTGGTCGAAAAATCTCCTTATTTGAGAGATCATCGCACTCCGCAACCTGAACACCTCTCTCTGTTCAGGATTCATGATCAAATCGAGGTATCTCTTCCTGTAGCGAAGTTCCATATCTTGGAGGCCATGCCACTTCTCAGGGAGCGGATGAAGGCATTTGGCTAAAAAAATGTACGATTCACAGAGTAAAGTGAGTTCTCCTGTTCTAGTTTTGAATAACTTGCCCTCGACAGAAATGATATCTCCGATATCCAATAAAGAGAATTGGACAAACTTCTCTTTACCCAGCTTGTCCTCCCGGAGATAGACCTGAAGCTTCGCCCTGCTGTCGGCAATGTGAAGAAATATGGCCCGGCCCATTTTTCTGATCGAGAGGATCCTTCCCGGAACGGTTGCGGCAATTTTCTTCTCCTCCAATTCTTCATTAGTCAAATCCGCATACTGAGAGACGATGTCGGAGACGACATGAGTCATCTCGACTTTATGAGGAAAAAGCTCAACTCCTTCTTGGGCTAGCTTCTGCATTTTCTCTCGACGAACCAATTCTTGTTCGGTTTTTTCAGAGAGGTCTTGTTCCTCAAGGGGATCCGACTTGGTTTTTTCCTTTTTTTCAGTCATTCTCTTTGTCCCTTACCGATTCTTTTTCTTCGTTGGCATTTTTTCTTAGAGTGTCCAGGACGCCGTTTATAAACATAGCTGCCTGCTCGCCGCTGAATTTCTTGGAGATCTCGATCGCTTCGTTGATGATGATTGCAGGCGCTACATCTTCCTCATATAGCAGCTCAAAAACCGCCATGCGAAGGATATTACGGTCCACGACTGGCATTCGCGAGAGTCGCCAGCGTTTGGAGACCGATTGAATACTCCTATCGATACTTTCTTGATGGGAGGTTATGCCCTTAATGAGCCACCGACAGTAATCTTTAACTTCCTTTGTGGCCTTTTTGTCCTTCCAGTATTGCCGGAACGCTTTTTCAGCATCAGAATCGTTGAATTCAAGCTGGAAAAGAATCTGGAGGGTACTTTCCCGGGCCTTTCTTCGTTTTCCCATACAAAAGGCTATTTGGACTTAAAGGCTTGCATCCTTTAAAAGATTCAAGGTCTCGACCAGGGAAAAGGCAGAATCATAACCCTTGTTCCCCCCTTTGGTCCCCGCACGCTCGATTCCCTGTTCAATGGTATCGACTGTCAGGACACCAAATGAAACCGGGACTCCATCGTCTATGCTTATTTGTGCCAGACCTTTCGTGACCTCAGCGCTCAAGAAGTCAAAATGGGGTGTGTCACCCCTGATGAGTGCACCCAAACAAATGATCCCATCCACCTTCTTTGCCAAAGCCAGCTTTTTGGCGACAATGGGGATCTCAAAAGAACCAGGGACTTTGTATAAAGAGATGTCCTTGTCTTCGGCTCCCAGTTTATAGAGGGCATCCATCGCTCCTTCGAGCAGTCTTTCAGATATGAATTGGTTGAAACGGCTCAGTATTATGCCGATCTTCAAGCCTTTTGCTTGAAGTTTTCCCTGGTATATATCCATTTCGTTCTCCCTTTAATTGCCTTGAAAATGTGCTTTCTTTTTTTCCAAGAAGGCTTTAGTCCCCTCTTTGCTGTCTTCTGTTTCACAGCACTTCCCGAACAACTCTGCTTCGTTCAAAAGCCCTTCTCCCAAGCTCTTGTCCAATCCGATATTGATGGCCTTGATCGCATACTCGAGCGCCAGAGGCGCATTGGCGATCATTTCCTTCGCTAACGCATCACAACAGGGCCTTAACTCACTTTGGGGCACAACTCTGTTAACCAGTCCGATCCTGAAAGCCTCTTGGGCATCGATGATCCTGCCCGTGAGGATAAGTTCCATTGCTATCCCCTTTCCGACAAGTCTCGCCAACCTCTGTGTTCCGCCAAAGCCAGGAATAAGACCTAACTTTACCTCAGGTTGACCCATTTTGGCGTTATCCGAGGCAATACGGACATGACAGGCCAAGGCCATTTCCGTACCACCTCCCAGTGCAAAGCCATTTATGGCTGCGATGACGGGCTTTCTCAAGTTTTCTATTAACTTGGACAGTTCCTGCCCTTCCAAAACATAGTCTTTCCCTGTAGAGAATTCGAGTTGAGCCAATTCGCTGATATCAGCACCGGCAATGAAGGCCTTCTCTCCAGAACCTGTCAGGATGATCACCCGCACATCAGGACTTTCCTGGAGAGAAAGGAACGCCTCATACAGCTCTTTGATGGTCTTGGAATTCAGGGCATTCAATTTATCCGGCCGATTGATGATGATCCAGCCTACGCCATCCTGTTTCTGAGTCAACAAATTTTTATAACCCATATATATATATTCTCCTCATTATGAAATGCTCTTTTCAAAAATGCGATATTTCTTGTAAACCTCTCCTCCGATCGACTTGACAAACCGGTTGATGGCATCGTTATCTTCGAGCTGCCAAGAAGTCTCTCCCCACTTGTATCCTCTTTTCTTTACATTTTTTTCAAATTCGGAATAAAGCAGATAGCTCAAGCCTGTCTGCCTGTACTCTTTGACAATCCCAAATACAACAGCTCTTACACTCTCGATCTTCCTTCGGTATATCAAAAACTTAAGAATTGCGAGAGGCGTGAGCCTTCCGTTCAGCTTGATGAGCACTTCATTGTAATTCGGCAAAGCAAAGGCAAATCCCACAGGTCTTTCTTTGTCTTCAGCGATGATCACGATATCCGGATCAGCGAATGTCTTGAGTTTCTTGGCCATGTGGTCCATTTCATTCTCTGTCCATGGAACAAAACCCCAATTTTTTTCCCAACCATTGTTATAGACGTACTTGATCCTCTCGACTTCCTCATCGATCTTCTTCATGTTCACCGATCTCAAACTCACGTTGGTTTTTTTCTTTATCTCGTTCACGATTCCCTGGATCTTTATTAACATATCCTCTTCTGCACTCATATAAAAGGCATACAGGTCCTTGACCTTTATCAATCCATATTTTTCCATCAGATCTAAATAATAGGGGGGATTGTAGGTCATCATTATCATCGGAGGGGAATCAAAGCCCTCGAGAAGAAAAGCACACTCATCATTCATGGACAGATTCATGGGGCCCCGGAGCGTGTCCATACCACTTTCCAGCCCCCATGCAGCGACCTGATCCAGCAGGGCTTGAGTCGTTTCCAGGTCATCAAAGCATTCATACATGCCGAAAAAGACAACCTTCTCATCATGAAATTCATTGTGCATGTCATCGATGATGGCTGCAATCCTTCCCGTAATTTTGCCATTCTTGTATGCCAGAAACAATTCCATTTTTGAGTGCTCGAAAAAAGGATTCTTCTTTTTATCGAGTTTTTCCTTCACGTCCATAATCAGAGGGGCAACCCAATTGGAATCACCCTTGTAGACTTCCCATGGAAATTTAATAAATGCCTTAAGATCCTTTTTCGAAGTGACTTTTTCTATACGAACAGTGTTCACGCCAAAGCCCTCCTGAATTTTGTATATTTTATCAGATAACTTTTAATATTGCACTAACATTTTGAAGTTGTGTTCGGGAAGAAATTATGTTAAAAATTTGAATACCTTGAAAAACACAGTGGAAGTGTAAGGAGATAGATCGAGTGAAAAAAATATCATCGTTTAAAGAATTACCCCCAGAAAAGTTGGCATGGAGACTGAGCCCAGAGAAAATCCCCTACGATAACACAGATGAATGTCAGTCTTGCGAAGGGATCATCGGACAGGATAGAGCCATCCGTTCCATTCAAACAGGCCTTGATGTCAAAAGCCTTGGCTACAACATCTTCATTACCGGACTGGTGGGAACTGGACGAACCACAACCATCCAACAGCTCCTCGAAAAATTGGAGAAAGAGGATAAAACTCTAGACGATATCCTGTTTGTGAAAAACTTCAAGGTCCCCGATGAACCGACCTTGATAACTCTTCCCTCGGGAAAGGGAAAATTATTCCAAGACGCTATGGAGCATCTGATAGAGATGCTGAAATCCAATATCCCTGAACTCCTTAAAAGCTCCTATTACACGGAAAAAAGGGATGGCATTATCGATATCCAGCAGAAGAAGCAGAAAGAGATCCTTAAAGCATTCGAGGACGAAGTCGCCAAGGAAGGATTCTCAGTCATTCAGGTTCAGATGGGGCTTTATGTCAAGCCTGATCTCATCCCTGTGACCGGGGGAAAGCCCACGCCGTTCCCCCAGCTGGAAAATCTGGTAAGAGAGGGAAAATTCGCCAAAGAAAAACTGGAAGAGCTCAAGGAAAAATACGAGAAATTAACGGGAAAGCTTGAGGGAGTGTTCAAGCTGATGAAAGAAACAGAAGAAGAGACACACCGGCTGCTCAAGGAATGGGATCAAAAATCGATCACTCCCATCATCAAGGGAGCCATCCTGGGGATAAGGGACAGCTTCAAATATGATGTCATTACAGACTATCTCGATGATGTCGAAGCGACACTGACCGAACGGATCAATATATTTAAAGGAACGCAAAAACAGGAAACAGAGCAGCAGATAATCCAACAAGACCTATTCTTGGAATACAAAGTCAACCTCCTAATCGACAATTCCGAATTAAAAAGTGCACCGGTCATCATGGAGACAAATCCCAATTACATCAACCTTTTTGGCTCTATCGAGTCGACCATGAACCGTTTCGGACTTCTCCAAACGGATTTCACAAAAATCAAAGCAGGTTCATTCCTAAAAGCCAACGGAGGCTATCTCATCATAAACGCACTGGATGCTCTCATCGAGCCGGGAGTGTGGAATACTCTTAAAAGAACTCTTCGGAACCAAACGCTTGAAATACAGAATTTTATGTCAATCTACTTTGTCTCCACTAGCCGGCTAAAACCCCAGCCCATCAACATCGATGTGAAGGTGGTCATGATCGGTGATTCCCACATCTACAACCTGCTTTATTACATGGACGAAGATTTTAAGAAGATTTTCAAGATCAAAGCCGAATTCGATTCTGAGACGAATAAGGATAAAAAGACCATACTGGAATACGCAGCCTTCATCAAAAAAATAACAGAAGACGACAATCTGCAACCGTTCGATAAGGTTGGGATCGCAGCCATCATCGAGTACAGCACAAGAATTGCTGGGAGACAGAGAAAACTATCCACACGTTTTAACATCATTGCAGACGTTATCCGGGAAGCCAGCTACTTTTCTAAAAAAGACAAAAAAAAGGTCGTTAGCCGAAGTCACGTGGAGAAAGCCATCGAGGAACGTTTCGAACGAGTGGGGCTTATAGAGGATAAGATCCAGGAGATGATCGAAGAAGGAACCATCATGATCGACACAAAAGGCAGTGTTATAGGCCAAGTCAACGGCCTCTCGGTCTACCAAATGGGAGGATATGCCTTCGGTAAGCCGACGCGCATAACGGCGAACACTGCTGTAGGCCGGGCCGGCGTGATAAACATCGAAAGAGAAGCAGACATGAGTGGCCGGACACACAACAAGGGTGTTCTCATCCTTGGTGGATATCTCAGGGGAAAGTATGCTCAGAACAAACCCTTTTCTTTGTCTGCAAGCCTCGCCTTTGAGCAGTCTTACTCGGGTGTGGACGGCGACAGTGCCTCATCGACCGAAGTCTATGCCATACTCTCAAGCCTCTCAAAACTTCCTTTGAGGCAGGATATTGCGGTCACAGGGTCTCTCAACCAAAAGGGAGAGATCCAGCCCATCGGGGGAGTCAACGAAAAGATCGAAGGATTTTTCGAAGTCTGTATGAGCAAAGGATTGACAGGAGCACAGGGAGTCATCATCCCGCAGCAGAATGTCCAGAATTTGATGCTGAGAAAAGATGTGGTCGAAGCCGTCGCAAAAGGACAATTCCACATTTATCCCGTGAAGAATATCGACCAGGGGATCGAAATACTCACGGGGATCAAAGCAGGAAAAACCAAGAAGGATGGATCATTCGAAGAAGGGACTGTTAATTACATGGTTGATGAAGAAATGCAAAGATTGGCTAAGAGTTGGAAGACGTTTGCTGCTTCTGCTGAAAAGGACAAGAACTCATAAAATTTCTAATCCTGACCTACCAGTTTCTTGAGGTGAGTAACTTCGGATGGCGTGAGATAGCGCCACTGTCCCTTTTTTAGAGTCCCTATCGCTATACCCGCATA
>JBATYS010000295.1:0-8041 GCA_049674205.1 Candidatus Aminicenantaceae bacterium | reverse complement strand
TGGATCAAGGGATACTGGACGGCCTGTGCACGGATGCATTACACGTTGGTCTTTTTTGCTTCAGTCGCATTCCTTTGGTTCTTGTACTACTGGAACCTTTTAGGCTTCCAATATTAACTGTCCAGCTCCATTCGCAAGATAGATTTTAAATTGTTTTGGTTTAGGGACCGTTTCCCAAACGGTCCGTTCGGGAAGCGGTCCCTAAAACGTCCCACTCCCGTCCAGGCTTTTGTGTACCAACGTTTGACTTTTGGCAAGACCTGATGATACTTCTATAGAATTGGAGAAACACACAATGACACAATTTCTCAAAAAGATTCATATAGTTATGTGCGGTTTAATGTTTGTGTTGGTATTATCTTTATCCCCTGCAGGGCTGAATTGTTACCAGAAGTTTAAGGAAGTGGAAAGAGTAGAGAATTCGATCCAGGTGTTTAAAGAGCTGGTAGATCTCCCTGAAGAAGGGATTCCGCCAGCCCTTTTGTCCCGCGCCGAAGCCATTGCCGTTATCCCAGGTTTTTGGAATGCAGCTTGGGTGATCGGGGGCCGCCACGGAAAGGGCGTCATTATGGTGAGGAAAGGCCTGAAAGACTGGAGCTATCCCTCTTTTATCAGCATGACTGGTGGTAGTCTGGGCTTCCAGATCGGTGTACAGAAGGCGGATATCATTCTTGTTTTTAAGGATAAGAAAAGCGTGAAGACCATAGCCGAAGGAAAATTCACATTGGGAGCCGGAGCGAGCGTCGTTGCAGGCCCTGTCGGACGAAAAGCGGAAGCTGACACCGACATCAACTTCGAAGCCGAGATCTATTCCTACTCTAAAAGCAAAGGCCTTTTTGCAGGGATTTCTGTTGAGGGTGCATCGTTATCAATGGATACGGATGCCAATGCCAAATTCTACCGTAGTTTCGAATTAACAGTGGAGGAAATTTTAACTAAAGATGAGATTGATTCCCCTCTAGTCGCAGAGGACCTGATGAAAGTTGTTGCAAAATACACCCAGTGAAGCTGACGTAAAGTCCTTAGAATTTATCTCGGCAAAAAATGGAGTCGGGCTTCGAAAGCCTGTTTGATCTCTGGATTAAGCGATTCATCTGTCAAGACTTTGCGGTATAAAGCCTCTGCTTCCCTGAATTTTCTTTGCTTTTCATAAATATCACCCAAGAGTAGATAGACATCCATGTAAAATGGACGACCTTCGATGATCCCCAATAAAACCTTGACAGCACTCTCTGACTGTCCTCTCTGATACAGATAAAAAGCATAAGTATAGGCATATTTTGGCAAATAGGGACGCAACTCGGCTGCCTTTTGACTCCACTTGATGGCCTCGTCGATGTTTTCATGGACATACAGCACACTAAGATTATATGCAGCCTCTGCCATGTTGGGATCTGTAGTAAAGGCAGCATGTAGATATTTCTTTGCTGCCTGTGGTTTGTTTATCTCTGCCATCAGTAATCCCATGTTAAAGTTTGCGGTAGCATTTTCTGGGTTGATTCTGAGTGCTCGGCGGAGAAATTCCTCAGCTTCATCATTTTTTCCGAGTCGAGCATAGGCGATCGAGGTATTAACAAGAGCGATCATGCCTTCCGGTCGAAACTTCAATGCAAATTTATATGATGTAATTGCTTTTTTAGTTTCTCCGCGCTCCATGTAATAATTGCCCAAGTTGTAATGGGAGAAAAAATCATCTGGGCGGCTTTTCATGGACCTCTCAAACTCATTGAAGGCTGCTTCAAGATCTTTTCGTGCTTGCGAGGGAAGATTTTCCAGAGGAAAACCGGCTAGGGCCGATGCGGCACGGATCCGCACCAATCGATATTTATCATTTATAGCCTCAAGCAGTGCCTCAATAGCTTTCGGAGCATAATGTCCGACCATCGCACTGGCTGCGCTGCTGCGCACAAGAGGCGATGGATCCCTCAGGGATTGAATGATTACAGGCCATTTTTCCGCAGATTGGCAAGCACTCAACAATCGAATCAAAGAGTTGGCGTACACCTCATTTCGATCGGGACGTTTGATATAGGCGAGCATTTCAGGTAATCGGGCCCAGTCTTTTTTTCGGGCAGAACCGATAAGACCAGCGCGGTAGAGCACAGGCTTCTGATAGTCGTCTTTGTGCCACTTACGAACCCATCGGTCTGCCCAGGCTGCGTCTTGATCAACGTGGCAGATATTGCATGCATTTTGAGAATTATAGGAGATGGATGTTGCTGGCGTTGGTGGCAGCATTGAGTGGTCGCTGCGGAGCATACGGGCAAACTCGGTTTGTGGCATATGGCAGGAGATGCACTCGCTTCCCTTACTGGATTTCTCATGGTGGGAATGAGTGTCGACATTTTTTACGCGCTCTTCATGACAGGGAAGGCATGAGTTGTTGGGGACAGCCTTGTGGCGAAAACGCCCGCTGGATGTGTGACAGTGCAGGCAATCGAGCTTACCTGACTTAACGCAAGGGCTCATCATCCACAGGGTATAGGTGTAGTTCTCTCCTAAGTCTCTCCCATCCGGATAATAATCGGGGTTCTCCAGTGTAATGAGATCGAAATGGTTGAAGTAAAGCTCGCCAGGTTGGAATGTTTCTGTGAGTGGAATCATTTTAGCGTGACAGGGCACACAGGTCGTATCTGTCTGGTGGGCGGTGTATCCATTTTTTTGTGTGACAACGACGAGTTTAAGGTCATCTGGCACTTGGCCTTCAGGGGTCTCTTCACATATACGAATGTGTTCAGATCCGGGGCCGTGACACGTTTCGCAGTTGATTCCCGGCTCGAACCATGTGGTGTGATAAGTGTCGGTCTTTAAGTCGTAATTTTTTTCAACCTGGCTTACATGGCAGCCGTGGCATGATGTGTTGAATGTATAAGCGCTGTCTGTCCAGTGAAGTGGGTCATCGGGCATATCTGAAAAATGGCGCACGCCGCTTAGAGCGGTGTCGAACCATTCTTGTCTTCTCACATCGTAGGCCACAGGAAGTATCTGTAACCGACCTTTTTCCATAGAAGTCGTAAAGTAAAACACATTTTTCCCCCCCAAGGCGTATGTGATCCTGTGATTTTGTTCTCCTTCAGGTCCAATCTCACACAGCCATCCTGAATCATCCTTCACTTCATAGGAGTAGCTGTATCCGTTGATGTCGATACCAGTTGTTTGTGGTGTGAGCTGCATTCGCCCCAGTTCTGCTGTGTAGGGCTGCATTGCCAAACCGTGGTGTGACGTTGCCCAAAGCTGGTAGAATTTCTCATGACACTCCCTGCAGCTTCCCGATCCTACGAATTCTTCTCCCCTAAATACCGGCTGCGTTTCTTGAATATTGCCTTCCGTGTTTCTTTTACAAGAAATATTCATGAAGATTGCTAGAAGTACCCCCGCTATAGCGACTGGGAGAAACAAAACTCTATATTTCATTAGATCAAAAAAAGAAAATATTTCTAAAAATCTTAAGGCATCTGGGCTCAGAATTTCCACGAGAGATTTGTCAAAAATATTATATCGTTCTTGGCTATTTCTTCACCGATGGGAAGGTTTTCGTATTTATCTATCATGGATATTTTAAGAGCCCATCCGTTGGCGATCGCTGCCGATACACTCATTTCGAGCTGGGCGAAGTAATTATTCAAACCAGAAAAATCAGAAAACAATTCGAAGTTCTGAACGATTTCTGCGGTGGGGGAGATCTTCCAAACAAATTCGTTTCCCATCATTGGGCCAGTGAAATAGTCCTTTTCTCCAGTGTCTTCAAACTTTGTGAACACTCCCGAAATACCGCTCATCAGAGAGAATTCGGCCTTATCTGATTGAATGATCCTATAACCTATTCCCAGATGAGGAACAATTCTGTAATTGTAATTCTTGAACTTGTCTTGTAAAGCGGTGATTTTAATCTGTGGAAAAAAATCTTCAAAGTGTGTCCATTTTGCTGTGCTTGTGATTTCTAGGATTTCAGCGTTCTTTGTGTTGGCAGTTCGCCCTAGCAGGTAGCTACCTCTGTTGGCCCATTCCAAGTTTTTCGATAAAGGTTTCTCTGCAGAAAAACTCAATGATATATTAGTTGTGTTGGAATTGCCTCTTGCCAATGCGATCCCCAATGAGACATCTCCAATCCAGCCCTCTGATGCCTTTTCCTCTTCCTGGGCATAAACCATTGTGAAAAGACAGAGAATAACACCCAAAAAAATAAAAACGTTCTTTTTCATTTTGTTTTGATCCCTTCAATCGGCTTTATAATATTGATCATTTAATTAGTATTTTATTAAGCAATTGGCTTTAATTCAATCGAAGATTGGATTTGTTAATTTGGAAAATCTGAAATCATACATAAGTAATTATTCTGAGAATCCCCTCATTGTATCATTTTCATTATCGTGAAGTTGCTTTGTGACATTTTGAATGTCATCAATTTCTATGCTATAAAAAAGACATAATCCTTTATTTTGAGGTAGGATTGGAAGAGAGTTAAAAATGAATATATCCCGCCGGGAGTTCCTGAAAAAATCAATTCTTTCTGCAGGCACTCTCGTTGTATCCTGTTGTGCCACCTATGAAGATAAGACCTATTCTTTTACGAACAAAAATTCTGTCCCGCTTGGCTTTGGACCATTAAGGAAAGACAGGAAGAAAGTCCTCGACCTGCCTAAGGATTTTTCCTATAAAGTGATTTCCAAAGGTGGGGACAAGATGGATGATGGTTTTTATGTGCCCTATCTTGCGGATGGGATGGCAACTTTTCCAGGTCCTGATGGACTGACGATCATTCTCCGCAACCATGAAGTCCGTTTTGGAAATCCCGATTGGGTGGGACCATTTAAAGGCAAAAATAAACTCTGGGAGAAACTGGATAAGGAATTGATCTACGACTTTGATCCTGAGGGAAATCCTTTATTAGGATCAGTGACAACTCTTGTCTATGACACCAAGAAGAAAAAACTCATCAGCCAGCATCTGAGCTAACTGGCGTCTGTTTTTCTCCGGATGAGACGACAATGTTCGTGAACAACCTGAAGTCGGGGTTGACTTTTGCCATAACCGGCCCATGGAAAAAATAGGGGAGCCGGGCTTTTTTGGCCTCGGCTCCCCTAAGGATCTCGGCCACACCTAAGGGTTTAGCCTATTGCAGTCCTCAATCCTTTTGAGTGATTCGGACGATTTTTGTTCTTAGTTTCCTTTGATTTGTTCGGCTTTTTTCTTGATCAATTCCTTTTCTTTTTCCAAGGCGGCATGCTTTTCCTTGATCTTCTTTTTCAATTCAGGGTCGTCTGTCTTTTCGTACTTGACTTCCAGCTCTTTCTGTTTCATCTCGATGTCTCTGTATTTGGCCTCGAGTTCTGAGAGTTCTCCATTCTTTATATGTTCTGTTTTTTCGGCTTCTTTTGCTGCGTATGTCTCCTCAAGTTGAACGAGCTTCTGCTTGATCTTCTCTTTCTTTTCGGGGTCGTCTGTTTTTTCGTAGGCAGCTTTCAGTTCTTTCACGGCCGCTTTGTAGTTCTCCTCTCCCATTTCCTTCTTCTTCACTTTAACAACGCCGTTGTTCTCTTTCCACTCGGCAATCTTTACGAGTTCGGCCTTGATCTTCTCCTTTTTCTTGGGATCATCTGTTTCCTTGTACATCGCTTTCAATTTCGCTTCTTTTTCCAGGATTTCTGTGGCCTTCTCTTGTTTCTCATGCTGTTTCTTCTTGGCTGCCTCGTCTGCTTTCTTATCTTGGGGCTGACTAAGATTGTCTGGCTGAGAAATTACCGCCTCATCCAGGGGTTTTGTGGGCACTGGCTTTGATTCTGCAAAGGCCAGCACAAGAAGGGCGATCACAGGAAAAATCAGAAGAATTTTAAGTTTTGCCCTTCCGTTAGATTTGATTTTCGCCATCATGGTTATCCTCCTTTTGATTAGCGACTGGCTAAAATTGTTTGTGAATTCAAACATGTTTAGCCCCACATGCTGCTCGAAGATTAGCAGTTGATACTTGGCCCTGCTGCAGCCCTGCGCAATGACTGCATGATCGGCCAGGTACTCATGTGTTTCCTTCAGTGATTTTTTGTATGGCCATACAAAAGGATTGAACCATTGAAATATGGTTAGCAATTCCATAAAAAGCAGATCTATAGAATGATATTGCTTGATATGCGTCATCTCATGAGTGAGGATCCTCTCGAACCCATGATCCGTGATGTCGGAGTTGCTGATAAATAAGAAATTAAAGAATGAAAAAGGGGCTGTTTCGGTGTCGGTGACAACCACTTTTACGCCATCATAAATATGGTATCCATATTTCCTGATCAAGAGCAGGATCTGTGTCAGTTGAAGCGCAAAACGCAATAGGAAAAAAGCAGCGCCAATAAGAAAAGAAAACCAGAGAATATCGGAGAAGCTGAAGAGTTGGCCTTGAGTCCCAGCGGCAGGCCCCGCCATGTAAGTCTCTCCGAGGACGGTACTTGTCCTAATAGGTGAGGTGATATTGAGCAGTGGAATAATAAAGGATAAGGGGATGGATAACATCAAGAAAAATCGATTAAATTCGAAAAAGGTTTCTTTTTTGAGGAATGCCCAATAGATCAGATAAAAAATTCCTAGGCATGCCCCGGATTCTAAAAGATATCGAAGTGAATCACTCATTTTCGTCCCTTTTTTGTTTTTTGATCTCTTCAATGATCATTTTTTTAATCTCCTCCAATTCTTCAAGGCTCATGTCTTTGTCTTTAGTGAAGAAGGAGACCATTTCTGAATAAGAGTCGCTGAAATAGTTACTGACAAAACTCTTTAAATAAACCTTAGTGTAATCTTCTTTTTTTATAGTTGGAAAATATTCGTGGGAATTTCCATAGGGTCTGTGTGCGACAAATCCCTTTTTTTCCAGGATCCTTACGATGGTCGAGACTGTATTATAGGCAGGCTTAGGGTTGGGAAGATGTTCGATGATATCCTTCACAAAACCCCTATTTATTTCCCATAAAATGTGCATGATCTGTTCTTCGGCTTTTGTAAGTTGTTTCATGGCATATCCAATATACAACTAATCCTTTAGTTTGTCAACTAATAGTTTAGTTAGTATTGAAATATTTTTAGCCTGGATATATCTCTTCATAAATTCGTGTCCGGCGCTATACATCTACAAAAGAATAATACGTATACAAAAAAATATTGTTTAATTCTTATATCCACGTTTCGGAAGCAGTTCCAAATCCGTGATCGTATGGATGCAAGTTACGTTATTGAGTGTACCAATTGTGTGGTGGAGAAAACCGTGAGAAGGGCTGGACGGGCATGGCACATCTCCCGAGGGGAGATGTGAGGGAAGACCGGATCCGAGCGAAGTTTCCTCGCTGGGGAAACTGAGCGTGTTTTCGCAATCACCGATTGGGACACTCGGATATCATTCATCACGGATTTGGAACTGCTTCCCAATTTTTTCAATGTCCTTGACGGCCCTATCTTATTTTGGTATGAAATAGAGCTTCTTGCCTGGAGAGCAAACGAAATGGAAAACAGTCAAAAGATCAAAATATTTTCTCCTATTCCGCCGGAAAGTATTTTTAGTATTCCGAATGTGATCACCTTGATCAGGTTTGTGGGTTCGATAGTATTTTTTATGTTAGCGATCGTGAAAATGAACCTCACGTACAACTATATCGGCCTGGTCATTCATTGGATCGGCGATATGGTGGATGGAAACTGTGCGCGGTTCTTCAAGCAAGAAACCATTGTGGGAGCTGAGATCGATATCATAGCCGACAGAGTGGGATTCCTCTTCTTTTATGTGATCTATCTGGTATTCAAACCTGAGCTCGCACTTCCCGTAGCCCTATTTGTGATCAACTTTGCATTGATAGATTTTTATTTGAGCTATCAATTCCTCAAGTTTGACCTCATCTCCATCAATTACTTCTACAAGGTCGATCAAATAGTGTATAAGTTGAATTTTAGCTTTTTAGGAAAACCTGCAAATACGGTCGTCATTACTTTTACTCTCATTTTCTTCCCTCAATTCTGGCTGTTTGCTACTGTGTTTGCAGTAGGTCTGATCGTCGTCAAATGTTACTCC
>JBATYS010000294.1:0-2599 GCA_049674205.1 Candidatus Aminicenantaceae bacterium | reverse complement strand
GCCAGAATGATTTCCCAATCCCCTTGGCCCGTGAAATACTCGGAGAAAACAAGATTATCGGAGGGTCTGCTGTCACACTGGACGAAGCCCGGAAATGCCTGGAAGAAGGCGCGGATTATGTCGGATTCGGCCCAGTGTACCCGACCACATCCAAAGCGGATGTTGGCCCTGTAACCGGGATCGATCTCATGAAAGAGGTCATCGACAAAGTTTCCCTCCCTCTTGTTGCCATTGGGGGCGTGAACGCTGATAACACTCCAGAGGTTATACGAACGGGAGCACACGGGATAGCGGTCATTTCAGCCGTGTGCTGTCAACAAGATCCCGAACAGGCAACGCGTGAACTCTTCCGAGCACTCAAAGCTGGAATGTGAGATAATATCCACGGGAATGATAAGATAACGATGCCTAAAACTGTGTCAGATATCGGAGAATTCGGGCTTATCGATCGCATTCATAGGCTCATTGAAAAGGAGGGCGTTAAAACATGCGGAGTCACTCTCGGTATTGGAGATGACACAGCCGCAATCAAACCCCGCGAGGGATATGAAGTGTTGGTCACTTGTGATTGTTTGGTAGAGGGCAGGCATTATTTGTCCGATTTGATAGATCCACAAGCTCTGGGACGGCGCGCGATGACGGTGAACATCAGCGACATAGGCGCCATGGGCGGTTTGCCTTTATACGCCCTCGTATCCCTGGGCCTGAAAGCAGAAACCCATGTAGCAGATGTGGAATCTTTGTATCACGGATTCCTCCAGGAGCTCAATCCACTTGAGGCTTCTATCATCGGGGGCAACATCACAAAGACCGAGGGTGCCAATTTTATTGACATCACATTGGTGGGGGAAGTAGAGCAGGGCAAGTTGATGCTACGTTCCTCGGCCGAAGCTGGAGATGCGATCCTGGTCACTGGGTATCCGGGACAGGCTGTTTTAGGTCTTCAACTTTTGCAGCGGTCCGAAAGACCACAGGATTACATAGACCATCCCCTTGTTCAGGCTTACAACACGCCCAAACACCGAGCTCGTGAGGGCCATGCTATTGCACGGTCTGGTTTAGCCAAAGCCATGATCGATACAAGCGATGGGCTCCTGGCAGACCTGGGACATATCTGCAAAAAAAGTGGTGTAGGAGCTGAGCTGATCCAAAACCAGTTGCCTCTCAGTGAAGCTCTCAATCAGGAAGCTGGACACATGGAGCTTGATCCATATGATTTGGTCATGAGTGACAGCGATGATTATGAATTGATCATGACCTGTTCGGCTGAGAATATTCCTAAAATCCGTTCACTTTTGGCATCGATCAGCGATGCTCCCGTTAGTGAAATCGGCCGGATCACAGAAGCCAAGGAGAAGATCCAATTAATACTCCCGGATGAGAGTAAACGGCCCGTCACACCTTCGGGGTGGGATCACTTTAAGACATAAGGAGGAACAAGTGTTTGACCAAAAGCTCGCACATAAAGCCGCAGAAAACCTGAAGCTCCTTCGGGAGAAAAAACCGTTGATCCATAACATCACGAATTATGTCGTCATGAATTACACAGCCAACGCACTGCTCGCCTGTGGAGCCTCTCCTGTTATGGCACATGCCCAAGAGGAAGTGGAAGAAATGGTGTCCTTTGCTGGCGCACTCGTGCTCAATATCGGAACTCTCACACCATATTGGATCGACTCGATGCTCAAAGCAGGGAAACGTGCAAACGAACTGAACACTCCGATAGTTTTAGACCCTGTGGGTTCAGGAGCCACCAAACTACGCACAGATTCTGCCAAGCGGCTCATCGATGAACTCTCCATCACCGTGGTCCGCGGGAATGCCTCTGAAGTGCTTTCCCTCGCCCATGAAGGCTCACGAACAAAGGGAGTCGATTCCATTCACAGCGTCGATGATGCTGCCGATGCCGCACTCACACTCTCGAAAGAGTTGAACACAACCTTGGCAATAACCGGGGCTGTGGATCTGATCACAGACGGAAAAGAGATCCATCGCGTTTCGAATGGTCATGAGCTGATGGGTTTTGTCACGGGAACGGGCTGCACAGCAACGGTTGTCATCGGCGCGTTCCTGGCTGTGGATAATAATCCTCTCACAGCAACAACGACAGCGCTGGCATACTTTGGCCTTGCAGGTGAAAAGGCAGCCTCAAAGGCTTCAGCTCCTGGAAGTTTTCAGGTCGGATTGCTAGATGCGCTATACTCAATAGAGGAAAAACAGTTGCAGGAAGGTGCAAAGATTAAGATCCCGTAGAAAATTCCATCCATAGGATTTGATACCAATATAATAAAGATAGCTCAGTTAAATCAAAGAATCGAACTAGACAGAAACAGCGCTTACAGAGATAAACGATAAGAGTACAATCGTCATCATCGGTGGTGGGCCAGCAGGCACCAGCTGTGCCATCAAACTTAAAAAACTATCTCAAGAAAAGGGAGTAAATCCTCGAATTGTCGTCTATGAGGGAAAAAGATTCGAGAAAAAAAGCTATTACAACCAGTGTATAGGTGTGCTCTCTCCGCCCATTGAAAACATTTTAGAGAAAAATCTGGGCATCCCCTTCCCATGGGACATCATAAACAAAAAGATCAACGGATAC
>JBATYS010000293.1:0-38691 GCA_049674205.1 Candidatus Aminicenantaceae bacterium | reverse complement strand
CTTGGCCAACAACTCTTCCACAGTGACTTCTTTCATTATTGCTCCTTTTTTTGGCATTGTCTTAGAAAAAAAACAACGTCACCAAAAAATGTGAAATATGATCTTAAAAATGTAATTATAAACCTATATAACCTCATGTCAACTCTATTCTAAAAAACAACCGATAAAATCATTTTATTTCAAAGTACAAACTCTTTCCTGATATGATTTCAGACCCAATTTCATGGGCTGACACCTCGAATCTACAATAACCTCATCTCGTGAATAGATAAAAAAGATTAAGATCGTTTCCCGATCTATCTGTTGAGGAAAGAACCCAAGATAAGAGGAAGTGGATCGATCCGAATTATCGGTGGAGGAAGCAGCGTTCGCTCTCTTGTTCGTCAGGTTTTTTTGTGGCGATCATAGCGATATTATGGGTATTTGCACTCTCGATAACATCAAGATCTCTGATCGAACCCAAAGGGTAGATTATTGCGGTAATGCCATTCTTTGCTGCCAGTTCAACAACATCCGGAAAAGGCATAAAAGCATCCGAAGCCATAACACACCCTTTGGAGCCATACCCCCTATGGGAAAACCGAATGGCATCTTCAGCCGCATCGATCCGGCTTCTTTGACCCGATCCAATTCCATGGACTTTGTCTCGAGTCCCGATCACGACAGCGTTGGAGCGTGTAAAACAAGCCACTGTCCAATTGAAGATGGCTGCCTCCAATTCCTCAATGCTCGCTTTTCTCTCTGAAACAACATCCACAGAATCAGGGGAAACGATCCTCGAGTCGAAACGCTCCTGGATCAGGAGGCCTCCAGCGACTCGCTTGAATTCGATCTTATGATCCTTTGAAGAAGTCTCGAGCGTATCTCCCATTTTCACAACCCGCAGCACCTTCCTTGTAGATAAGACCTCGAGTGCTTCCTGCGAAAAACCGGGAGCATACACAACCTCAACATTCCTCCCCTTCTCGACGATCTTTAATGCCGTGTCCTTATCGAGAGTGGTATTGAATACATCGACACTGCCAAAGTTCGACAGAGGGTCGCTATTCCAAGCTTTCCCGAAAACATCAGCAGTGTCTCCCTCCATGGCGACTCCACTGGGCATCTCATGCTTGATAAGGGCACAGATATTCTTTCCGGGGTATATATCGGTGAGTTTTTTGATGAGCCTTTGACCCAAGTCCATATCGCCGACATTGATATAGCCAAGTCCCTTAGTCCCTTCCTGGAGGACCCTCAGAGAGGACATATTGGGTCCGGATGCACCTTCTTCCTGGTAGAAGGCTGCCGGATATCCGGGATTCTCCCCATATCGCATCGACATCTTCTTCCTGAATGTGATGTTCCCAAGTGCTATGGTTTCGGAGAATTGTTCTGCCACCTTAGTCCTGTATTGGGCGCGGGTTGTTTTGTCGATCTTACTCATTTTGTTTTATCTCCGATTTGTTTATCACAGATATATTAAAATCAGCGGTTGTTTGTTCTCTTGAAAATACACACACCACCGCTACCCTAAAATCCTGGGCTTGTTTTTTGGGTCTCAATGCTGAATAGACAGCTTCCGCTGTCTCTTTTGCTGTATCATAAGTCAATCTGACATCCTCGGGATCCCCCTGGAAAGATGGAAGAGGATCTCTGTTCTCTCCAGAATAAGTAGAGATCATTTTCCCTTCTCCAGGAAGCATGGGCACTTTGAAATAGTGTTTTGAGGCCGAGCAGTCATCGGCTCTTTTTATGATGCTTAAGGCCGCCTTCCCATCAGAAAGAACACATCCGCTGATCCTGGGTGTAAACGAGGGAGCGTCGGGCTCATATTCCCAATGATGTAGAGCATTGGATAGGATATCCTTAGCATCTAAGCCAGGAGAGAGATGGTTATGGATATCCAAAGTCTGTTTCCCGTTGCTGACTGCTAGGTCCTGCCCAAAAAGAATGGCCGGATAGATGAGCAAATCTCTGTTTCCCTCTCCGAGGATCTTCTCGTCAGTAGGCATAACCCAGGCTCCTTCCGTCGTAAGAGATATCCTTCTGGCCTGACTGGAGGGAGACCTTCCTGTGATGGCATACACGATAATAACATTTTCGTCCGACAGATCTCTTCCGATTATGATGAGTCTTCCGGGATATTCTTTGTCTCTAAGATTGGAAAAATCATTACTCATGAGGATAGCCTGGTTCATCAAGATTGTATAGATATCACAGGACATATACGAAGTCAAAATCAAAATCATTCCGATTATTATTCCCGTTTGTGATATCATTGTCTTTGATCTGATGAAGGGTAATTGACTAAAAAGGAAGGCATTTCATGGAAAATTTCTTTGTCCCCGAAAAAGCGTATAAAAACCTGAATTTTTTAAATTCAAGGGACGCACGTGTTATCAGGGTTTTGAGTGAATACCTAGAACCCTTGCAGAGAATGAAACATCTCAAAGTGAACAGCACAGTTTTGTTTCTTGGTTCAGCTAGAGCGGATCCAAACAGGAAAGACAGTGTTCTCGGAAAATATTATTGGGAAGCCGAGGAGTTGGCTTTCCGATTGGCCAAGTGGGCGATAAAACTTAAAGCCAAGGGGAAAAATTTCGTTTTATGTACGGGGGGAGGTCCGGGCATAATGGAGGCCGCCAACAGAGGTGCTTCTCGAGCGGGCGGAAAGTCTATCGGGATGAACATCTCTTTGCCTCATGAACAGTTCCCCAATCCATATATCTCCCCCGAACTTTCGTTCCTGTTCCATTATTTTTTCATGCGGAAATTTTGGCTTGTCTATCAAGCCAAAGCTGTGATTGCCTTCCCGGGTGGATATGGCACTTTGGATGAGATCTTCGAGACCCTAACTTTAATCCAAACAGAAAAAATGCAAAAAAAAGTCCTTCCTATTTGTCTTTATGGTGAAAAATATTGGAGAGAGGTCGTGAATTTTGAAGCACTCTTGGAACACGATGCCATATCATCCGAAGATATCCATCTTTTCCAGTATTGCTCAAATCCTAAAGAAACTTTTTTATTTTTGAAAGAAACGCTTGAAACTCTTTTGTGATGTAAGGGGTAAAACATAAAAAGTTAAAAGTTGTACACTGAGCCGATGACAGCACATTGTTTACGGATAAAAACACCCCTCATAATCTTCATTCCATTACTCCTGATGTATTCGTGCTCCAGCCTCCCAGAAAAAGAATCGTCGAATGTGCAGATAGGTCTCGCATCATGGTACGGGCCAAATTTTCATGGCAAGACCACTTCCAGCAGAGAGATTTACAATATGTATGACATGACAGCAGCTCATCGATCTCTTCCTTTTGGCACTTATGTCATGGTGACGAATATGAATAGCGGAAAATCGGTGAAGGTTAAGATCAACGATCGAGGCCCGTTTGTGGAAGGGCGGATCATCGACCTTTCCTTTGCTGCTGCGCAAGTGTTGGACGCCGTCGGCCCTGGTGTCATTCCCGTGGAAATCGAAATTTTAGAGGATGAATCGCCGCCAAAATCCTCACAGGGATACGCCGTGCAGGTGGGATCATTTGCAAAGAAAAAAAATGCCAGATCTCTCCAAAAAAAACTCAAAAATACGTTTCGAGATGTTTATGTGTCCGCGTTCCAGACACCCACACAGACCTTCTACAGAGTGAGGATCAAAGCTACTGCTAGAGATGATGCCGAATCGATCACGCGAAGGCTCAACAAGGAAGGGTATGTGGCTTTTATTGTTGAAGAGTTTTGAGACGATTCAAGCGGATTTCCATCGGACTTCTCTTCTTGGAAACAGGCTATAAGTGAGACCTCAGTGTATTTTCCCGGTTTCTTTTTCGGAGGTGCATGCTGGGGAACCACGGTTTTCTATACCCCCTCTCTTTTTCATCACAAATTTCATATCTCGTTGGGTAAGACAGGGCTTTACCTTGCCCTTTGGATTGCCATAGGTGCAGTGATGCCTTACCTCTTTGGTTTTATAACTTTCCCGGGCAGCTTGTGAGTCCAACTACCCTTATCTAGGACCATTTCCCCGTTGATGAAGAGATATTCGACGCCTTCACTGTATTGATGAGGATTGGATATGGATGTTCTTGTCTCTATGTTCTTGAGGTCAAAAATGGCGATGTCGGCCTTGTATCCCTCTTTGATCCATCCACGGTCCTGCCAGCCCATGATTTCTGCAGGGAGAGAGGTCTGGGAGCGAATCACATGGGGTACAGATACAGACTTTCTCTGCAGAGCGTATTTTTTTATCTTGTGGAGAAATGTGGAGTAAGAGCGGATGTGAGTCGGTCCGATCCCATAGTAAGGGGCAACTCCATCGCTTCCTGTCCCGACAAAGCTTTTATTCATTATGTATTCGATATCCTCTTCGCACATCTGTAAAGGAATGATCTTAGCCCCCATGAGTTCCAGCTCCATGGCGGCATCTGCGATGGAGATCCTCTTGAGCTCGGCCACTTGTTTGATGGATTTACCCTCTAGGTTTTTCTTCACACAAATTCCCACAATGAACCTGTCTGCACCTATGAGGTTCTCCATATATTCTGTGATTTCTCTCCGGATCTTTGCGGCTTCTTCGGGGGCATTCATTCGCTCCAAAAAGAGCATCCTTGAGCGCCGATTTTCTGGGCCATAAAAATCACCGGTGCTGATCAAACTCTGGCTGACAAGTTCAACAAGTCTGTTTCGCGGAAGTCCATCGAGATACTGCTTATGATGTTCACTGAGCGGGAAGTAGGGTGTGATCTTCGTATAAAGGTCCACCAATTGTGCATCTCTGAGATGATCGAATATCATGAAGATATCTGATGAGGAAAGCCTCGGAACTTCCGTACTCCCTACCCATGTCGAACGAGGAATCGGACTCCTGTAAGGATTACCGTTGGAAAATTGATAGGGATACTGATCTGCTGATATGGTTAATCCTTCAGCATTGGCTTGTTCTATGAGTACACACGCATCCTTGACAAGCCCCCAATTTGCCTTTCCCATCACTTTGAAGTGGGATATGTGTGCAGGCACTTGGGCTTTTTTGGATATATCGATCGCCTCTTTAACCGCGTCGAGGAGCTTGTCTCGTTCATCACGAATGTGTGTATGATAAATTCCTTTGTACGGAGAAACAACCTTGACCAGCTCGATAATCTCGTCAGTTTTTGAGTATCGTCCGGGCAGGTAGATCAAACCTGTGGATATTCCATGGGCTCCCTGTTCCATTGCTTCTTTGACCAGCACCTTCATCTTTTCCAGCTCCTGCGGAGTGGGAGCTCTGTTCTCCATCCCCATAACGATCTGTCTGACTGTTCCATGACCGACGAGCAATGCGGCATTGGGGGCGATCTCCTCTGTTGTCCATCTCTCGATCTGGTCTTCCGCTTTTTCTACGATGGGCCAGGCACTCCCCCCACATTGTCCGACGATAACAGAAGTTACTCCTTGTTTCAGAAAATTGATGATTGCCCTGTTCTCGGGAAAATACATATTGTCATCCACATGTGTGTGGAGATCTATAAATCCTGGACTCACATAAAGGCCACGGGCATCAACAATACTTTTCGCATTCCCCCTGATCGATTTAGCGATTCTTACGATCGTATCACCCCGTATAGCGATATCAGCATTTACAGCATTTTTCAAAGATCCATCAAAGATCCTTCCGTTCTTGATGAGAACATCGTAAGAATCTGCGCTGACATTGTTTCCCCAACTGGAAAGGCCTGAAAGAAAGACCAGCATAATGGTCATAACAAAACATGTGACTAAGATTTTTGTTTTCATAGGATCTCCTCTATTTTCATAACTCATTACAACTATACTGAATTATTCATAAAAGCTGCTGCCAAATATATACTCTAAAATCATTCAATCAATCAGTTGTTTCGGGTCCTGTATTTATCGAGCAGTTCGCTGTAAACAGATGATAGATCCATTTCCTTCCCATCGATGAACACATGTTTGATGTTGGTTCTCATCTCAAGGATATCGCCATCAGCCAGCACAATGTTTGCGATCTTTCCCTTTTCTAAGCTTCCTACTTTGTCATCGATGCCAAAGATCTGTGCAGGATAAATTGTGACGCCCTTCAACGCTTCTCTTTTGTCCAACCCAAATGCCGCGGCTTTGGCGGCATGATATGGCAAATCCTTAGCCAGGGCAGCACTCTGCGATGAAAACGCAAACTGAACTCCCGCTTTTTGAAGCACTGCAGGATTTCTGTAAAGAGCGTCATATCCATCCTCCCATTTCGGTGGCATGGCATACAGAGACCCAAAGATAACTGGTATTCCAGCCTCTTTGATCTTGTCGGCAACCTTCCAACCTTGAGAGACTCCAAAAAATATGGCTTTGACGTTTTCGTTTTTGACGAATTGAATGGCATCAAGAATATCCTGCTCAGAGTGGACCGATATCATAACAGGGAGGTTGCCATTGATAACTGGGAGCATGAATTCAAGTTTTTCGTCGAACTCTGGGAGAACAAGCCGAGTATCTTTTTTTGCTGCATTTTTTTGCTTTTGGTACATTCGTGCTTTATGGAATAATTCTTTGAGCTCTGTGATCTTTTTGGAAGCGGGCTGAGACTCTTGTGTCGTAGGACTTCTTCGGGATCTGCCCAAGCCAGGAAGTTCGATGTGCATGGCGACTGATTCTATGATGACCATTTCGTCCGGTGTTTTTCCCTCCAGCCTGATCAATCCGCTCTGGCCAGCCACTAAACCTCCCGTTGGGACAATGAGAGCGGTTGTTATTCCATTCGACCTAGAAACGGGAATGTGCATCGAATCCGGCCTCAACGCTTCAATGGCCCTGACTTGTGGATTGAAATTACCCGTCTCTCTATTGTCGATAGTGGCCTGCACCGATCCGATCTCGTACAAGCCGAGATAACAAGTACCATCGATCATGCCGGGATAAGCACGAAGGCCTTTGGCGTCATAGATCTTTGCACCTGCAGGAATAGTAATGTCACGCCCGATCTCTTCAATAAGACCATTTTTAATAACAATGGTACCTCCAGGAATGTCCTGACCGACTACCGGAATTATAGTGACATCTTTGATGGCGATGATCTCAATGCTTTCTTCTCGGCTGGCCGCATAACAGGTAATAAGAAGAAGGGTTACTGAAAAGACAATAAGTTTCCTGTTCATTCTGGCTCTCCCTTCTTCTTTTGACTCTCTTTATCTTTCTCTTTTTTCTTTTTTGCCATTTCCTCCTGCTTTTTTAGGTACTGTGCCCTGTCAAAATAGACTTCCCCTTCGATTATTGTCATGTCGCACCGTGTGTAGGCACTCATGGGGTGCTCGTTAAAAATAGCGATATCTCCGTGTTTTCCAACTTCCAGGCTGCCGACGATTTTATCAACACCCAGTTGGATTGCCGGATTGATCGTCACAAGCTTTAAGGCTTCATCCTCAGTGAGTCCCCCGTATTTCATTGCTTTTGCTGCATCGTTGAACAGTCTCCGGATCCGCTCACCACTGTCTGAGTTAATTGAGACGAGAACGCCCTGTTTTGTGCAGTATCCAGCATTGTATGCAGTGCCCTCTGCAGCCTCTACTTTATATGCCCAATTATCCGCAAAAATTGAAATGCCGATGTTTTCAGCCGCTATCTCTTTGGCAATCTTGTACGCCTCCCAAGCATGTTCAAAACATATAATCTTAAAACCGAATTCTTTAGAAAGCTTGATAAACTCGAGTGTCTCATCAGCCCGGTATGTGTGACAGCGCGCATACATATCTCCTCTGAGCATATCGGCCAACGCTTCCATCTTCAGGTCTTTTCTCGGAGGAATAAGAGTGTTTGATCCTTTTAGGGACCTTTTTGCTTTTTCATACCGGTCCCACTGCTCCATGTAATTATGCGCCTTGAGGAACTCGCGGCGAATGATCGCGTTCACACCCATACGAGACTGAGGATACCGGATTGTTGTTGCCTGTCGTTGCCGGTTAGCCTGTTTGGGATTTTCTCCTAGAGCAAACTTTAGGGTTCTGTAAGCTTCATGCACCACCATCTCTTCGGACGTCTTTCCCCACTTTGTCTTGATGACTATATTCTCACCCCCAATGGGATTCCCGCTCCCATGCATTGTGTGAGTCATCGTTACCCCGCCAGTTATCGCTGTGTATATAGATGTATCCTCGGCATTGAGGACATCTCCCATTTTAACTTCAGCAGATATTGTTTCTCCGCTTTCATTGGTTCCGGAAAGGCCGATATGCGAATGGGAATCGATGATCCCTGGCATAACAAATTTTCCTGTGGCATCGATAATTTTCACGTTCTCTGGTGCCTGGATGTTTTGTCCGATTTTTTTTATGTTGCCATCCATCACAAGTATATCGCCATTTAGGATCGTTCCCCTGGACACAGTCAAGATCGTGCCATTCTTTATCAGGAGATCCTGGGCTTGGAGTGTACTTGCACACAGAACAAAGCCTATCACCAAAACAGTGAATAAAATTGTTTTTTTCAGGTTCTTCATGATTTTTCTCCTAAAAAGAGGACTCCGGTATTCTTTTCGCTTTTAATTGCGCACTGCCTTGCGTAAAAGATAGGCTCCCTTCAATATTATCTGTTTCCGCCATTCCACTGAATTCCATGCTAATCGATTCTCCCATGATGTTTGCTGTGACCGTGAAGGTCAGGGCTTTCCCGCTTAAAACGCCGTTCTCGATCTCCCATTTCCCCATCTCTGTAGAGATGGTTCCGTTCACTTGATTCCCATCCTGTTTGAATTCAATGGTGGATTCCATGTTTCCCATTGCACTCGCTAATTCTGCCTGCCATTTTCCTGAGATATCCGTTTGAGCTTCTGTTGCCTTCGACTTTTCTGGAGGCTGTTCGATCGTGAATGAGATCCCATCCACAAACACTCTTCTCACCTGAGATTTTTCATCGAATATCTCACCAGACGTCAAGACGATGTTGGCAATTTTTCCTTTTTCCAGGCTACCGAGTATATTATCGACGCCTAGTGCTTCAGCTGGATGGATCGTCATAGCTTTAAGAGCTTCATTCTTTGGCAAACCAGCTTTGATCGTTTTTTTTACATTCTTCAGTATATCAGCAGGCTTGGATAGGCCATTTGATGTCAACGCAAATGGGATCCCCTCCTTATAAAGGTTAAACGCATTCGCCGGATAGATCTCCTCTTCGGCTTTTTTCTTCAATTCTTCACCCTGATTGATGTATTTGCTCGTAAAAGGAGGAGTGAATTTCAAGGAGACCAACAGCGGTGCCTTGGTCTTTTTTAATAGCCCGGCAACTCTCCAGGCCTCGTTGGCTCCGCTGATATAAGCTTTAAGTTTAAACTCATCGGCAAGACGAACAGCTCTCTTGATATCCTCGAGGTTTGCACAGTTGAATACGATCGGTTTTTTATTGATCACATAAGGAATAAGAGTTTCAAGAAAAGGATTGAATTCAGGCCTTTTAAGGCCAAGGGGTGACTTGGTATATTGTGTGGAGTAGAAATAATAGTGCTCGGTATCGAGAAAGGTCTGGCGAAGTACTGCCATTGTACCCATCAAACTCGAGGGGTACTCTCCCCTTGACATGACAAAATTGATGTGAAGAGCAAAGGGATTACCCAGGACCATTTGTTTTTTCTGATCACTATTAAAATTAACGATCACACTCTGGCCTGCAAAGATATTTTTGTCTGGTGCCAAACAGGCGGTTGTGATCCCGATTCTTCTCAATCCCTCAAGGACAGTCTTTTTCGGCACAAAATGGTCGAATGCCATAAAATCTGCTTTCTGCCAACTTGGACTGTCTCCCGGTCGTGGAGAGGAATTTTGTCTTTGTGATTGAGGTTCAGGTTTCGGTGTAACAAGCATGAGTTCCGAATGTGCATCGATCAGTCCAGGATAGGCATACAGTCCCTCAGCCTTGATGATTTCCGCCTCTTCCGGAATAGAAATATTTGCCTTCGGGCCTATCGCTTCGATCAAACCATTCCGGATGATGATCACTCCGTTATCGACCTGAACGCCATTAACAGGAAAAATCGTGCAATCCACAATGGCATACGTTGGATTGAGTTCAGCGGAGGATAGATTAGTTAAGGCAAGAGAAATGAAGAGGACAACGACTAAAAGTATCTTTAAAGGTTTCATGTTCCTCCTTTTAGATAAAAATTCTTGTATCAATACACATCCCACACCCATCTATACTTCATAAGACGAATTATATTAACAAATTCAAATTCTTACGTAAATAAAATTAGCAGCATTTCCAAATTCGTTTTGTTTTGAATTCTCAGTAGCGTTGTCGAGTGATCAGGTTGTGTGATGAAAAAAACCGCGAGAAGGACTTGATCACGGATTTGGAAATGCGAACTACAGGGGTTGAACATTTTAAAATTATTACTTAGTATGGGCTGAAAGATTATGAGAAAAGGCGTCCAGAAGATCTACACAGAAGTTGCCGAAACGTATGAATCTATCAATCATATTCTTACATTTGGCCTGGATATGTTATGGAGAAACAAAGCTTCGCGAGAAATCACGTGTACGGAGGGCCAGTATTGGTTGGATGTGTGCAGCGGGACAGGAGAGATGACCCATAATCTTTCCAAAAGAGCAGACGCCTCAACGAAAATTTATTCCGTAGATTTTAGTTTCCCGATGTTATCCCGAGCAAAAAAGAAAAATTTTAAACATCACGTGAATTTTGCTATTGCCGATGTGGCCCAGCTTCCTTTCCTAGATGAAACGTTCGACCTTGTAACCATTTCTTTTTCGATACGCAATTTAAACTTGAATCGCAACGAGTTACTGGCTCATCTTGGAGAATTTTACCGCATCCTTAAACCTGGAGGACAATTTCTCAACCTCGAAACAAGTCAACCCCCATCAAAATTTCTTCGAAAGATATTTCATTTTTACATCCGAAAGGTTGTCCGGCCTGTAGGTTCATTCCTATCGGGATCGAAAGCAGGGTATGGCTATCTCGCCTATACTGTTCCCCGGTTCTATCCTCCTGAGGAATTCTCTTCTTTGCTCCTTGAGGCTGGATTTCTAAGGGCTAAGCATCGCTCAGCTTTTTTGAGATTTGCCGCTATCCATCTTGCCACAAAATGACTTTGCAAACACACTCGCAAAAGGTTTACGCAATAAGCGATATTGAGTATGATATAAGGCTCTCTTAAAGGAGAGGAAAGGAATGTTCAAAACTGCGCTCAAAATACTAAAAGCGACCGTTGGGATCGAGACGAACAAAAAAGAGCTTCTTCCTCCCTTCCCGTTTCATATTGAGGTGAAATCACTTCTCACTGATTTCCATCGGTTAGATCGAATTCCCTACACAGAAGATCTTGACGGTTATGTTCGGATTCTTGATTCACACGAGGCCCCACACTATGAAAGGCATGGGAACGAATATGTTTTCTCTGGTCCATTCGCGAGACTTTCCCGAACGGCTTCCGACCTAAGGTTCTCCTTATGGGGGAATCAGGGTTTTTTATACCGTTATGCCCTGTATCTTCTCGAGAAATACCACAAGATCTACAATCTCCATGCTTGCGCTCTTTTTGACCAGAAAGATCAATTCCTCTATCTCATCATCGGAGGTGCAGGAAGCGGGAAGACCGTCTATCTACTCAGCGGATTGGCAAAAGGTTTGCGGCTTTTTTCCACTGAAACAGTGCATTTTTGTATAAAGAACAATCAGATCGAGTGGTTCAAGGGCTCTCTAATAGACAATGTCCGATTCGGAACTCTTGTGTACGATTTCCCCCAATTTATCCCTGATGTAAAGGTGCCAGCACCGGATAAGCTATGGCAAAAGAAAATTGCCCTTGACCTGTCTTCGTATGCCACTGACTTTGAAATTCTCAAAAACACTGAAGCAGTACACATCCTTTTCTCTCATATCGAGGAAGGACGGAAAGAATTTATCCAAAACACGATCAGCGACGCTAATAAATCCAGTAAAATTCTATTCGATAACATCTCCCAGAAGATCGCGGAAACCACAATCCTGTATGACCAAGTTCCCGTTTTAGGTCTAGACGATAAAGATATGGCGCGATTGAGATTAAAGAGTGTTATTGAGTGCGTAAAACATCCTTCGATAACTCAGATAGTATCGATCCTATCGAATCCTAAGGAATGCTGGGGTGACCTTTTAACCTGAATTATTCATAAAAAAATGTTGATACTTATTTCAACGAAAACGATCTCAACACTTCGCTTTTTTCTTGTGAACCAATCTGACAATTCCGTTGCCGCTGCCCTCATTACTATAATCGACATTTTTTACCCTGCGGGCGAACTGATCTCACTACATAGCTTTCATTGTAGCCCATTCGAAGTAGTATACTACATCTTCATGGGCCACTGCCTCGCCTTTGCAGCGATATCAGCTCGTGAATAATTCAGGTAATAACTATAAATGAGGAGATAGATATGAACAAAGCATGGGAAGAAACTATCGAAATGCCAATATCTGATAGGTCAACCAAGCCCAGGTCAACAGGATTGACCATGGTCATCGATAAAGGCATGGGGATTCATCGTATTGAGGATTTGATCCAATCCGCATCGGAATACATCGACATCGTCAAACTGACATTCGGGACTTCAGCTTTTTATGATAAAGAATTTCTCAAGGGAAAAAACACAATCATCACCTCCGCCGATATCGATGTGATGCCAGGAGGAACTTTCCTCGAGATCGCCATATGGCAAAAGAAACTTGATGAATACCTCGACCGAGCAAAAGAGCTCGGATTCTCAGCTATCGAGATATCGGATGGGACGATCGACATGGATCTCAATACCAGAAAGAACGCCATTTCAACGGCTCGCGATCGGGGTTTTAAAATAATCACGGAGGTGGGAAAAAAAGATCCCAAAGAAGCTATTCCGCTCTCCCAAGTTCATCGACTCATCGAGGAAGACCTGTCAAACGGTGCCGTGAAAGTCATCATTGAAGCGAGAGAAGCAGGAAAAGGAGTGGGCATTTTTGATGCAGATGGAAAGATCAAGCAAGACGAAGTCGAGGGGATCATTTCAGGCGTAAAAGATATAGACACAATTATGTGGGAAGCTCCCATTAAAAACCAGCAGCAGGCGCTGATTATCCGCTGTGGCACCAATGTTAACCTCGGAAATATCCCTCCAGATGAGATACTAGCCCTAGAAGCCCTTAGACAGGGTGTTCGAGGAGACACGCTCAAACGAGCCTATCTAGCTAATAAAAACTGGAACATATAGACAAATAGGTTTTGTTTAGTCGGCGAGATATTGGGCGATCGAAGGAATCCCGTCTTTTCGGGGAGTCTGATTCCACTTGGCTATAAGATAATATTTTTCTTCTTCCATTTTCCGGCATTCAATATCCAGATAGTCTTCGGCCTCTTTTGTGTCTAATTCCCGAGTTCCGTTAATAAAGCCAAGAGTGCGCAAGAAATAGATCGGGATCAAAGACAGAAGGAGCTGATTCCGTAAATCCGATTCATCTCGATAAGCAACGATATAATCAAACAGGATCCTCGCCCAAAGATCAGCTGGAAGAATTACATCCTTGACCTCTCTATTTATATTTTTCAGCAGGTCCTCCAGGTTTATCTCAGCAATAACTTTGTTCCATATTTTCCCATATCGCCGACTGCCTTTTTTGAATTGCATAAGAAGATTTTTTTCATTGACATCGACGATCGGCGGGTCTTCTTTGACTCCAAGGCCAAACCCGAAAATACTGGTCGGACGGCTGGCTGAGGTATCCTTCCACAAGTATTCAAAATCAACTGCCAAATCGAAAAGAGTTCCGACTACTTGATAGAACATAGGACCGAGGTGTCCGCTGGGATCTTTCGTCCGATGGGATTTTGGAGCCCCAAGGAATGTCTGACACACATTAAATCCTCTTGCGATCGCAATTGTCGTCATCCAGATATCTATACCGAATTCGGATACGTTTCGATTCCACGTCTTCTCAGTTAAAAATGCTCTTGCTAGCCTTCCGGAAAAACAAAAATCTCCAGCTATAGGTTGCCTGGTTCTCAGTCCATAGAGGACACGGGTCAATGGATAAGTAATGTTATTCGTGATCGTTCCATCATACTTATGGCGCACATAAATGGGGATCACATAGTCATATCCCATGTAGATAGGCTCAGTAAAATACTGAACCCACTCGGGTGTTATACTTTTTAGATCTGCGTCTACCATCAAGATCGCTTTAGCACCGAGTTCTACTCCCGCTTGGAAAAGATTCTTAATGTTCCGGCCTTTCCCCCGCACTCCTTTTGCCGTAGAACAGTAGAGTTTAGGCGTCTTGGACTCTGTGTTAAGAAAGGCATCCTTTGTTCCGTCGGGTGAAAAATTGTCCACATTGATGATAACAGAGTTCTTTTTCTCAAAAAATCGCATCAGTCCTTGATCGACCCTTGAGACAACATGTCCGATGGAATCCGCCTCTTGGAATGATGGGATCCCCACCACAATCTCTGCTCTTTTGATCCGTTCAGGATTTTCTACTATTTGAATCACGCACTACCTCCAAAAATTTAGCCCGTTTTGAGGCTTTCCAGGGCACCCTCTTCAGATTTATGTATTTCAAAGACTTCATCCAAGCGGGTCAGCTCAAAAATGGATCTCACGCCTTCATTTAATTTACAGAGTTTGATCCTGCCGTCTGTACCGATCTTTCTCAGTATCAATACCATTGCACCCAAGCCAGAGCTGTCGATAAAATCAACCTCTGATAGATTGATCACAATAACTTTGTCTCCGTTATCTAAAAAATCTATCAATTTTGATTTAAAATCCGCAGCCACGCTCGCATCGATCCTTTTGACTTTGGGTGTAATGATTAGGATTCCATCTTTCCTGGTAACGTTCAACTTCATCCCGTTCCTCCATTCATGTGTTATGTTCTCCTTTGAAGGATTTTATCATAGTTAAAAAATTCCCTTTTTCTGTCTGGGAATACTGCACATCATCCATTTTGCTCCGGATAATGTAAAGACCGTATCCCCTATCAGGAAGGCTTTCTATGTCCGGATCAGGAAGGCTATTCAGGTTGAATCCACTCCCCTTATCCTGCACTTTAATGATGAGTTTGTCCGCATGGATCTGAAAATACAGGGAAATCACATCCTCTCTCTCACTGCTCCGACCATATTTGATGGCGTTTGTGCATGCTTCGCTCACACAGAGTTCTACATCAGCGGCAAATTTTTTGTCTTCACGGCATTCTTGGATCTGCTGGCAGATCTGCTTGGATATGCTTGTAGCAAAATACAAATAGGAGACTTTTCTAGGGAAGGTTAGACGAATTTCTTCCATCAGTTCACCCTGCTTCCCAGCCATTTGAATCCGATGATGGAGATGTCATCAGAAAAACCGTCCTGTCCTATAAATTTCTGGACATCAGAAATGAGACGGTCAAATGACCTCTCCAGTGATTCTGGATAGTGTTTAGTGAGAATCTTTCTAGCTCTTTCCAATCCATATCTCTTCCTGCTCCTGGGCGAGAACGCATCATTGATTCCATCCGAAAAAAATATAAGTTGATCTCCTGCTTCAAGTTTTATGTCTTGCTCCCGTTTTTTGCTGAGCGATATGCCCAGGCCGATAGGAGGTCCTCCTCCTTCGATATAACAGGAGTTTTTTTTGTTATGGATCAGCAGGGGATAATTGTGGCCTGCTCTGTAAAAAGAAATTCCTCCTGTCTCGACATTTACAATGGCATAGACCATAGTAAAATACCGGCCATATTTTCCCAACATATCTTCCTCATCCAGCGAGGTCACAACTTTGACGGGAGAGTTTATGTGATAAAAAGGAGGGGCAGTGAGAGGAGCCTTAACTAGGCCAAAAGATTGAGGGCCTTGACTCAGGCGCTGATTGAGACACACACTGAAAAGTGCTGCCGACACGCCATGGCCGGAAACATCGATGTTGTAGAGTCCGATGTTTTTCTCATCCAGCCGAAAAATATTATAGATGTCCCCCGATCCGAATGCACTGGGTATGAAACTGGCCGCAAACTTCATATTAGAAACATCGGGAAAACCTGAAGGAAGGAGGCTTTTTTGGGCCTCTTGACCCGAAACGAGATTTCCTCTCAAGATTTCATTGGCCATGTGAAGCCTTTTGTTCTTTTCGATAAGATCCTCTTCAAGATGGACGATGCGCTCTCCTGCCAGGACCCGGATCTGAAGTTCATCCGGATCGATCGGTTTTGTGAGAATATCATCCGCGCCCTCTTTAATCCCTTTGATCACTTCAGATTTGTGATTCTTTGAGGTCATCAGTATGATGTAAATGTAGTAAGGAAACTCGGCACTCCTGATTTGTTTGCACAATTCTATTCCATTCATTCCGGGCATGTTTAACTCAGCAATAACGATCCGAATATCCTTTCTTTTTTTAATTAAACGCAATGCATCGTTACTATCTGTGGCAAATGTCAGCTCATTCTCTTTTTGACCGAGAGTTTCTAAAAGCAGATTTTTTATTGCAGGGGTGTTCTGGATGACAAGGATTTTCATGACCTCATACTCTCTATATTTAACCTGGATTAATCTACTTCTCAGAGATCAGAAGAATAAGCACAGAGTGTTCTCCCTCAGGAATACGGATTTTTGTCGAATTGCCTTCGAACAGATTTTCAACACGGTCATCCAGAAGGAGCTCGTATTTTCCTTTTGTGAGAAAGCGGACTCTAACCTCTCGGGGCTCCAGAGTTTTTATTTCAAAATACACTTCGTTTTTCGAGTATAGAAAATTCCTGAACACAGCGCTCCCATTACAATTGATGATTTCTTTTCCTTCCTCCCACAGCTTGATCGAAGACTTGTTCACCTCCACATCGTAGTGCCTTCCCTGAACAGCTATGCGGGAAAGCCTCCCTTTCTTTTCCGGATTGATCATCCCAAACCGGAATCCCTCCCATGGAGTGACGTCTACAAATTCTTCCATTGCGATCAGAGCAAAGAGAGGTCCCCAACTCTGGTATCTCTGCCCGCCTGCCTCACCTGTCCTTGAATCATAATTCTCCGGACAAAGTCCAAAATTGTTCCAACTCCTGAGGAAAAGAGATGAGCTTTTGCTGGCGAATTCAGAGGCCACAGCATCAAAACCATACGCCTTCAATCCTTGATATATCAAATAATTTGTCGGAGGCCATATGGTCCCTCTCCAGTACTGCTGATCCTTAAAAGCCGGATCATCTCGAGATATTGTGGGCAGAACATAGTCTCCCCAGAATTCGTTTTCATTCAGCAAACGTCTCAACATCCTCAGAGCCTTGCTTTGATCGGGGATTCCGGCAAGAAGAGGATAAAAGTTTGAAGCCGCCTTTCTTCTTGAAAATCGTCCATCCCAGTACCGGTCAAAATAGAATCCTTCCTTCTCATCCCAAAAGGTTTCTTCGAACAGTGACTTCATAGTCTCATACTCTTCCATGTATGTCTTGTAGTCCTCAATCTTTTCGAGGATCTGTGCCATCTGGGCTAGACACCAGCAATCGAGAGTATAGAGAGAATTAAGATCAACGCAGTTCATCGACAGTGTTCCCGAACTCTCATCAAATATCGTATCATCCCAGTTCGGCAGATCATCCTGACCGGATTCCCACATAGCGCGGGTTTTCCCGGGTGCATTTTCCTCCCAACTGGGCACACTTTGCGCTAGAAGCTCTTCATCTGATCCCCATTCCAGTAGTCCATCATTGTTGCCGTCTCTTCGGGGAAATCCGTTGGATCTCGGTTCTTTCCAGAATGCGTGCCATTTCACTAGAATCGGATAGGCAAATTGTAGAAGCTCCAAGTCTGCAGTCTTAAGAAAATACTTCAAGACGACAAAGGAGCCGACAGGTGGTTGTGAGCGGTCACTCGATCCTCCAAAGCGCCCTCTCCAATTGGGAATATTGCCGTTCGTGTACTGTGTCTCCAGGACAGACTTTAAGATATCTACAGCATGCTTGCTGCTCTCTACGTTAACTTCCAGAGCATTAAAAAAAGAGTCCCATTCAAAAATGGTCCAGTGATCAGCAGATCCATCGGGTGCAGGAAAAATCCATCTGCGTCCAGCGGGTGTATAGAGCCGGTGTTTCCCGGGCTGGTAAAGAGACATCCAAAAGAGATTATTTGTTATCGATCTGGCTATGCCTTTGTGAAGGCCATTAACGACAACTCTTTTTTTATTATACCTTGTCTTTTCCTCGTCAAGGATTTTATCGATCGTCCGTTCGTTCTTGTACCTGTAGATATGATTAGATAGGATCCGGAAGTCATCACCCACACCAGCGACAAAATAGATACTCCGTTTTTCTGGGAATGCAACAGTCAGTTCTTCACCTTGAGACGGAGAGGTCAGATCCCCACGCTGGCTTGACCAAAAAAGATAGTGTTGACCGTTGTTCGGAAGGCTGTTCCCTCTGACCTGACCATCGGATATGACTTGGTATCTTCCCTTAAAATCCCATGGAAAATAGTGGATCAATTGGACAGTGATATTTTTAGGGATCAAGATCCTCCCGACGGCCGTTCTTTCATCCTTTCGAGACCATTCAATAACCAAAGTGTCAGAACCAGAAGAGGGTTTTTTCATGATCGGGGTTTCGCTTTTCTGACCAAAAGGGAGGCTCAAGTCAATTTTTATCCGAGCATACTGACCATCGGGTGAATGAGGGCCTACTTCCGAGATGAGATAAAAAAGATCAATCCCCTCCGCTGTTTCCTCTCCTTTTTTCACTCTCAAGTGGAAGGCAAAAGCACTATCGTGTTGAGGGATAAAAACCAAACCTGCCCATTTCTCTGCATCGAGCGCCCCGATATAGGCATCTTTCCATGGATAGTAAACCTCGGAACTCAATCCATGATTCAGATAGAGAAATAGGAAAATAAAGCCAAGAAATAGTTTATTTTTTCTCAGAACGCATTCCATTCTAAAATACAAGATCCCTCATGAGTAATTTAAGGCAAAACGGATTTGAAATCAACTTTTTCATAGAACTATCTATCAAACCTTGTGAGTCCGAGTTTTTTTGCCCATTAGAAGGTTTCAATATATTCCTGTTTTTTGAGCTGACGGGCAATCTCTGGGACATAAATGGCAATCCTCGTAAAAAGATTTCAAGGTATTTACTCTCTTGGAAAGTTCTCCTGATTTGTAGAGTTTCAAGTAGGAGGGGAAATCCTCAGTCTCTTCTGAGGCCGATAAGCTTTTTTTTTGAGATAGGAATGGAGGGGATGAGGCATAACACAGAGAAGATCCGAGTATTAAGAGTGCGTTATGCAAAAACAAACGACGTGAATATTTTTGCGTCATATGCATGTGCACGATCTCTATGTTCATAATATAACGCAATGGATTGAATTGTACAGTTGAGCAGTATCTCCCTGTCGTAATGGCAGTAGTCACAATGCATTATTGAGTGTTCCAATTGTGCGGTGGAGAAAACCGTATGGAGGGCTGTACGGGCATGGTACATCTCCTAAAGGGAGAAGTGAGGGAAGCCCGGAATCGAGCGAAGTTTCCTCGCTGGGGAAACTGAGAGTGTTTTCGAGATCACCAATTGGAACACTCGGAATTCCATTCATCACAGTTTTGGAGATGCTTCCGATTGAGCTTGAGGCTTGACTATGTGACATGCTTTATTTCTTCAGGGAACGACCTGTATTCCTGTGTAGCATAGATGGTGTCGATCGTGTTAAAAAGAGAAAGGATCTCTTCATCCTGCGTGTAGAAATGCGGACCTATTCGAATGACATCCGTCTCAATGTTCTTCCCCTTCCTGTAATCCACTTTGAACTGTCGCTTCTCGAGTGCCTGTTTGACCTGGTATGCGTGAGGGAGATGAATAGAAACCGCGCCGCCTCGATGAGTGTCTTCTTCAGGAGAAAAAACGCCGAAGTTCCTTTTTTTGGAGTTCTCAATGACCAGTCTAGTCTGAGTGATGGACTTTTGTCGAATCTGAGGAATACCGATACTGTTTATAATTTCTAATCCCGCACGAGCAGTATACAGAGAAGCGATGGGAGGTGTTCCGGACATAAATCTGTATGAACCCTGGGTGTAATCCATGTCTTGTGAGAATGAAAATGGAGATTTGTGGGCCAACCATCCTGTAAGTTGAGGTTGAATGCGCGATGCCAATTCTGGCTTGACATAGAGGAACGCATTCCCCGGCCCACCACAGAGCCATTTAAGACAACCTCCGATGTAAAAATCAACACCAAGCTCTGAGAGGTTAACGGGAATGCAACCTGGAGCATGATAACCATCGATAACTGTCCATGCACCCACTCGGCGAGCATGATCTGCGATCTTTGATACATCTTGCACATAAGCTGTCTTGAAATACACATGCGATGTGGCAACGAAGAGTGTTTGATCATCGATGTGATCAAGGATATTTTCAACATCAATACCGGGCTTACCATTACTTTGGATAACCTGGACTTCCCAATCCATGAATTCACTGATCTTTTGCACAGCATAAAGACTCGAAGGGAAATCATGGTCTGTCATGATGATCTTTGTTCGGCTTCGATCTTTAACCAAAAATCTTGTAGAGAGGGCGATCCAATGGGCATGAGTGGCATTCGTCATCATAGCTACGGAGTTCTTTTCCGCATGAAGAAGAGACGCAACTTGATTCCCCAAACTTCTTGCCAGATCCCACCATTCTTGGCTCCAAGCGCTGACACCTTGGTTTGACCAAAGGCCATAGTAAGCCAAAATATCATCACGGACTTTTCGGGGAACTGCCCCCAGAGAGTTGCTGATCAAGTACACGCACTTTGCCAGTATCGGAAACTCTTTCCTAATGGCCTTCAAATCCTTATCGAGGTCCCAATCCATTTTATTCATCGGCTTCTCCTGGATGTGAGCTTTAGATCAAAATCATTTGTGTGTTTTATGAAGGGAGTCCATTCGTAATGTAGTGATCGACAGCCTCAATAAATATGTCAAGCTCCCGGAGAGTTGTATAAACACTGGGAGTCATTCGGATCCCAACTGTGTCTTTTGGAATGCCGACAGAAATGGTATAGATCTTGTGTTTTTCAAAAAGTACTTCAGATAATTTTGGGATGTCAATATGATCTACTGTAAACGTTCCGATCCCACAAGATTGTTCTGGAGAATAGGATGTGAGGATCCTGACACCTCTTAATTTTTCCAGTTTTTTCGCCCAGTAATCCCGGAGATACCGGAGACGTTCCTGCTTATTCGCTCCACCGAGACCATTGTGAAAAGTGATCGCTTCGCCCACCGCAAGTTTTAAAGCTTCGGGCTGCGTGCCGACGTGTTCAAATTTCCTGATATCATCACCAAGAGGTTCGGGCGCGGGAAACAGAGGCCAAATGTCTTTTATCCTGTCCTTTTTTACGTATAAAAAACCTGTTCCGAT
Source organism: Candidatus Aminicenantaceae bacterium (assembly GCA_049674205.1). Taxonomy (GTDB): domain Bacteria; phylum Acidobacteriota; class Aminicenantia; order Aminicenantales; family Aminicenantaceae; genus WTAW01. The sequence goes on along the minus strand of JBATYS010000293.1, from coordinate 17,334 downwards.
CGGGGCCATCATCCATTTATGGAGATTAGCACCATAAATATCACAGTCCAAATCTTTCTGTTTGAATTCAAAATGGGCAAATGCATGAGCCCCATCGATCACAACTTCTATCCCGTATTTTCTTGCCAACTGGCAGATGTCTCTGACAGGGAAAATCTGGCCGGTCAAGTTGGTGATGTGGCACATAAGGATCATTCGGGTCTTCGGTGTAATATTTTTTTCGAACATGTCCGTAAGCACGTTCAGGTTTTCAAGAGGATAATGAAAATTAAAAGTTTTGACCACGATCCCCTCTCGTTTCTCCCTTTGATAAAGAGCATTTTTCATCGAAGGATAATCATGGAGTGTGGTGAGAACTTCATCCCCCGCCTTCAAGTTGAGACCCAATAGCGCGATCTGGAGAGCTTCTGTTACATTCCTGACAAGAGCGATTTCTTCAGGAGAACACCCGAACATGTCGGCAATTTTTTTTCGGATCAATTCTTTTCGGGGCCTCATGTATCTCCATGAATTTAACACTGGTGCTCCGTTCGACCAGTCCATATAGCGCTTAACTGCGTCGATGACGATCCGCGGGGCAGGATGCACTCCCCCATTGTTGAGGTTGATGATACTTCGATCGATATCGAATGCCTGTTGGGCATGAAACCAATAGCTTTCATCTCGAGCGATCTCGAACGCTGTAGAATTTTTTACCTCTTCACGCTTCTTGGCAAATGCGGCCGCTGCCTCTTTTCTTTCAAGGCCAAACATCCCTACACTGCTGAGGCCAAGACTCAAACCTTTTAAAAACTGACGTCGACTAGTTTTCATTGCGTCTCCCTCCTTGATCCTCCGGAAACACTCATTCATAGAATGAATCGGAGATTTTATTAATTCTCTTCAACGAATTGTCATAAACATATCATATTCATTTGTAAGCGGTAAACAAAAACATAGAACACAACTCCCTTTTTTTGAACCTGGATTATTCACTAGTCAAGTCCAACCCACCCCACCCTTACATCAAGGTTGAGGCAGTGGCCCATGAAGCTGTAGTAAACTACTGCAAGCCGACCCAACCTAACCCGGGCTACAACGAAGCCGATGCTGTGAGATCAGTTCGCCCGAAGGGTAAAAGATACTGCCAATAAGATATTGAATGATTTTAAAGTATATATTAGGCAGTAGCTTTTATGAATAATTCAGGTATAGAGAGGTTAGAAGGGAGGCTCTTTAGGTAACGGATTGGCCCCATAGAAATAATCGTCTGCCCACAAGGACACTTTCTGTGCATTTGAGGACTGATTGACCAATTTTCTCACCGAGTCATGAAACCAGTTCTGAGGTTTGCTGTAAGGACAGACATAGAGACACATGGCACAATCCGTTCCTGCTTTTCTCCAAAATCTGTAACACCCTTCTCTGTTCAAAACCCATTTCAATGCGCCGTTTTCTTCCGTCTTATCGCCATAGGGAATAGCTTGAGCAGGACAGTTGTTCGCACATTTTTTGCAATTCTTGCAAAAATCTTGGACACCAAAATTTTTGGATGAATCAGGAGTTAGAGGAAGATTTGTGGTGATAAGTCCCAACCGAACACGCGGCCCATACTTTTCTGTGATTAAAATACCTATCCGGCCGATCTCTCCGAGTCCCGCACGCCATCCGAGTGGTGGAAGCATTGCTTGATAGTTGCTGCCTGCGATATGCGCGCGCGCATCATAGCCCATACGGCGAATAAGGTCAGCTACGATAACAGAGACCTTCGCGATCTCAACGTACTTTTTTTCTGTTTCAACAATGACTGGAGGCTTCGGAGAAGCGGCGATCATATCGACGTCCATCTCTATCGCAAATACTATGGCATACTTATGCTTCAGTTCTATCTCCATTCCAAAAGGTTCTGGCCCCCGGCCGACATGAGAATAAACATAGTTTCGGTCCAACTCACACACGCCACAGATGTCACCCCCTAAATATTTCACGATATTTTTAACAGTCCGTGTGTTGTCGAAGGGTGAAAACTCCATTTTATCCGATTTGACATCTCCATTCACAAGTTTTACGTGATGTTTTAAATAACCATCCTCTGCAGCCGTTAAGGAAAAAAGAACGGGATCTTTTTTCATGTGTTCAGGCGCAAGAATATCAGGTAATGTGCGGATCTCATCATCAATGTCTTTATATTCGGATCTACGATTATAATAATCGTTGTAGTTATTACTTCTTTCTTTCAGTTCGAATCTAGCAAAAATCGTATCTCTTTCATCCACTCTTTTCTTTTCGCCGATAAATTCAATGTTTCCGCTCGGTGTTGATGAAAAACAGATGATAAAGAACGCGGCTAAAGTCACCAGGAAAACGGTCAAGAACAATAGATTTCTCAAAATACCGGGCATGATGAGAAAAAAGACATTTACCGTAATCAAGCCGAGCAGAATTATAAGGCTTGAACGAAACGCTTTTTCCTCCCTTTCTCTACGATTGTACAGAGTGAATATCAAAAAAAATCCTATCAAAACTAGAAAAGAAATTTCCCCGAGGAAAATCAAGAAGTTCATGCCCTAAAATTACTGGAATCAATATACATTGTCAAATTATTAATTTGTGCTTTACGACTCCTTCTAACCTATGATACATTTAGCACTAATAAGATTAGCTATAACAAGGAACCATCGATATGCAATTTAAGCACTATTTTAAGTCCCGCCAGGGAGAAATGGTCAATCTCTTGAAGAATATCGTCAGCCTTGAGTCACCATCTTCGGATAAGGACGCTGTCGATAAGTGTTCTTCCTTCCTAGCCAAAGAATTCCAAAAATCTGGGGCTAAGGTCACTCGCTATCCATTCAAGGACTTGGGAGATCTTTATCTGGCAGAATATCCGCGCCTCAAACCTAAGGAGAGAAAAGAGCAGATTCTCATCTTAACCCATATCGATACGGTCTGGCCTGTTGGGAAAATAAAGGAAATGCCCTTCTACATCTCGGGAAATAAAGTGTTCGGTCCTGGAGTTTTAGATATGAAATCGGGGCTTGTTATGGCAATTTCTTCTCTCAAGGCCATTCATGAGCTAAATATAGAACCACAGAAAAAAATCGCTGTTTTCATGAATTCTGCCGAGGAAGTGGGGAGTGAGGTCGCGAACGAGATGATCCAAAAATTGGCCAAACGATCGAGTTGTGTTCTTTGTCTGGAGCCGTCTCTTCCTGGAGGTGCCCTGAAAAACCAGAGAAAAGGACGTTTGGTCATCAGGCTTAACACCAAGGGGAAATCAGCACATGCTGGGAATCCCGATGAGGGGATCAATGCCGTTGAAGAGCTTATGGCTCAACTCAAGGCTGTCCAAAGACTTAAGTCGAACGCTATTACAGTAAACATAGGGATTATCGAGGGCGGTGAAAGAATCAATATCGTTCCTGACAGCGCCAGCGCATACCTTGATATTCGATTTTGGAACAGCACACAAAAAACTAACATCTTAAACTTACTCAAGCAGATCCAGCCGACTTTACTAGGGGCCAAAGTTAAATACTCTGTGGAGAGTTATCTTCCACCGCTAGAAAAAAACAAGGCTTCTGATAGGCTCTTTGGCCGGATAATAGAAATTGCCTCTTCGATGAATATACAACTCGAAGCCGGAAAATCGGGCGGAGGTTCTGATGCATCGATCGCTGCAAATACGGGGGTTGCAACCCTGGATGGACTCGGGCCTGATGGTGCGGGTATTCATGCCGACGATGAACATCTTTTTCTTCCCTCTCTCATCGAGAGAACTGCCCTGCTCACAGAGTTGTTATGCCAACTTTGATTGACTGTTGAAACAAATTCTGTTAGTTTATCGTGTTGAAGAGTTCATTTGAAATCAGGGATCGGCATTACCTTACGAGGCCTAACAAGTCATTAAAAAAAGAATAGATCCAAATCCTTTATCTTGCCAGAGTTGCCCATCTCGTTAAGTCTTTTGGAGGTCGTATTTGATCAAGAAGCACTATCTCCTATCTCCCGGTCCCACTCCTATTCCAGAAGGCGTTCTGGCTGCCGCGACACACCCCATGATCCACCATCGCACACCGGAATTCTCCCGAATATTCATGGATGTGGTCACCGGCATCAAAACTATTTTCCAAACGGAAAACGACGTGTTCATTCTCGCCTCTTCGGGATCTGGAGCGATGGAGGCTGCTGTAGTCAACACTCTATCGCCTGGAGACTCCGCTATTGTCATCAACGGGGGGAAGTTCGGAAACCGATGGGGAAGGATCTGCCGTGCGTATGGGGTGAGCGTTCGAGAGATCATTCTCGAGTGGGGTGAACCATACGCCAAAGAACAACTCTCAGAGGAATTGGAAATAAATCCCGATGTCAATGCTGTTTTCTCTACTCTGGCCGAAACATCGACCGGTACGGAATATGATATCCGCGGTTATGGAGAGATTGTCGCTCAGAGTGAGGCCCTCCTTGTCGTTGACGGTATTTCAGGAATCGGTGCAATCTCTTGTCCTATGGACGAATGGAATCTGGATGTCCTGCTCTCTGCCTCACAAAAATCATTCATGGTTCCTCCAGGGCTTGCCTATATTTCATTCAGCAAAAAGGCTTGGAGCCTTGTGGAACGATCCACCTCACCAAAGTATTATTTTGATGTGAAAGAAGCCAAAACGAGTATGAGGAGAGGAACGTCCCCCTGGACACCGGCCATTTCACTCATTCTCCAACAACAAGAAGCGCTGAAGATCATTGCTCGTTTTGGACTGGAAAATTTTATCAGCCATCACAGAATTCTCGGAGAGGCCACACGTGCTGGAGTCCAGAGTATCGGCTTGGAGTTACTGTCCAAACGGCCAGCAAACATACTCACAGCCGTTAAGACCCCAAACGGGATCGATGGTGAAATACTTGTAAAAACGATGCAGGAGAAATACAAAACGTACATAGCTGGTGCTCAAGATCCTCATAAGGGAAAATTTTTCAGGATCGCTCATCTTGGATACATGGGTGGATTTGATGTTATAACCGCTCTGAGTGCATTAGAAATGACACTCGAAGACCTTGGATATAGTTTTCAAAAAGGCGCCTCTCTTTGTGCAGCCAAAGAAATTTTAAAGGAGAATTGGAAATGAAAAAAGTGCTTATCTGTGATCCTATGGATCCCGATGCCTTCGAAGAACTCAAGTCGATCCCTGGGTTAGATGTCACTCTAAAAACTGGAATGAATGAAGAGGAAATCGTCAGTATAATACCGGATTATCATGCTGCTGTCGTTCGCAGCGCAACAAAGATTACAAAGCCTGTTATCGATGCAGGGACAAACTTGGAGCTTCTTGTGAGAGCGGGTATCGGCCTTGACAACATCGATGTGGCAGAGGCAGATAAAAAGGGCATTCAAGTGTCCAACACACCTTCTGCAACCACGATTTCCGTTGCTGAGCATACATTCGGATTAATGCTGGCCACTGTTCGAAATCACGGAAAAGCTAACCTCTCGATGAAAGAACACAAATGGGAGAAGAAAAAATTCAAAGGGACGGAACTTTTTGAAAAAACATTGGGGATCATAGGCAGCGGTCGCATCGGGCTTGCTGTTGCTTTACGGGCCATTGCTTTTGGCATGAAAGTGATTGTGTTTGACATCGTCGACGTTCAAACACCGCTAGATATCCAACAGGTCGAGCTGGATGAGCTTCTTGCTCAATCAGATATGATCTCTCTTCATCTCCCTTTCATCCCCAGCACAAAACATATGATCAGCGATGAAGCTTTTGCTAAAATGAAAGATGGCGTCATCATCATCAATGCATCCCGAGGAGGCGTTGTCGATGAGCAGGCACTCTTGAAAGCTCTCGAATCAGGGAAAGTGAGAGCAGCGGCCATTGATGTTTTTGAAAAAGAACCTCCCGATGACTTTTCTCTGATCGATCATCCGAATGTTATCGCGATGCCTCATATTGGCGCTGCAGCCATTGAAGGCCAGAAAAGGGCTGGTTTTGAAGTCGTTAGGATACTCAGAGAAAGGCTCACTTAATATGATAATTATCTCAGGGAGTTTGCCCTGTTTAAAAAGAGGCGCATATGGTATATCTGGACAATAACGCGACAACCCCGCTAGACCCAGACGTCAGTGAAAAAATGTATCAGTTTCTAAAGACGCATTTCGGGAATCCCTCTTCTATCTACCCTATCGGCAGAGAAGTGAAAGAATTTATAACTGAAGCCAGAGAGTTCATCGCCAATGCACTGGGCGTGAAGCGGTCGGAGATCGTTTTTACAGGATCCGGAACCGAGGCAGATAACATGGCTGTGCGTGGTGTCATGGATGCGCTCCCTGATAAGAACGAATTCATCACTTCAGCCATCGAACACCCAGCCATTATAGAAACAGGTAATTACCTGGAGAGCAAAGGGAAAAAAGTCAGCTTTGTACCAGTTGACTCAGAAGGCACCATTGACATCGATTTCCTAAGGGACGCGATTACGCCTCAAACGGCAGTAATCTCTATAATGCATGCAAACAATGAAATCGGAACCATCCAGCCTATAGAAGAGGTTGTCCGTTTAGCTAAGGACCGAGGAGTTCTTGTCCATACCGATGCAGTCCAAAGCTTTGGCAAAATCGATGTTCTAGTCAATAAGTTGGGTGTCGATCTTCTCTCAATCTCTGCGCATAAAGTATATGGCCCCAAAGGAATCGGAGCCCTTTATGTCCGGAAGGGAACTCCTCTTAAACCACTCATCTATGGAGGACATCAAGAAAGGCTGATGCGAGCAGGAACAGAAAACACTGCTGGCATAGTGGGATTCGGAGAGGCCGTACGTATTCTCCTCGACCGAGGGGATAAAGATAAAACAACGATCGCGAAGCTGGCTGAGAGGTTGAAAAAGGGAATTGAGGAAAAGATTCCTAACGTCAAATTCAACGGTCATGAGAAAAACAGGATCAAGGGAACACTCAACTTTTCTTTTTTCGGACTTGAAGCAGAAGCGATTCTCCTGTCTTTAGGGACAAAAGAAATCTATGTCTCTACGGGTTCAGCCTGTAGTGAAGAATCTGAGGATGTCTCTCATGTCCTCAGCGCTATTGGCCTGAGGCCAGAAGTCGCAAGGTCCACTGTTCGGATTTCCCTCGGGCGGTTTAACACAGAAGAGGATATTGATACAGTGCTTACTGAACTTCCGGAAATCGTAGAGAAGCTGAGAGAGATCTCAGGACTTGACCCTAACGACTTTTAATTTGGATCATTCATAAAAGATGCTAACATATTTATGTTAGAAAAACTTATCAGAAAGGAAAACTCAATATTTTATTGTTAGCATCTTTTACCCTTCGGGCGCCGACCCAACCTAACCCGCCGATCTCACTACAAAGCCTTCGTTGTAGCCCACTCGCGGTAGTTCACTACAGCTTCGTGGGCCACTGCCTCGCCTTTGCAGCGATCTCGGCTCGTGAATAATCCAAATTACATCAAACTACGCATTCAAACTTCTAAGTTGCTTCAAGTAGATTTTGCGAACTTCGAGGAAAAATCGTTGATATTCTTCTGTCCGGTAATCTGGGTAGGTCCAGTTCAATGTCTTCACTTCATTCTTTCCAAAAAGAAGCTCCAGATGTGCATAGATCCCCTTTTTCAGAGGGATCCTATGGGAAAAATCTTTGGCAGTTGCCATGATTAGAGCAGAAGCTGTCATGTATCCTGGATCGAGATTCACGATACGCTTTACCGATCCAAACTCCTTTTTTATTTCCTCCTCCAGCACATTCGTTTGGATCTTTGCTTCACTTAACTTTTCAGGGGGAACAATTTCAGCAAAGCTGACAAACTTCCTTCTTAGCCCCTCCCCCATCTGCTTCTCATAATAATCAGTGAATTTAAAATCCATGAGCGTGCTTGTATGGTCGATGGGCCCGAAACTATCTGTGAGATATGCCGTGGACCTGGCAAAGATGTCACCTCCGACTGCAATGATCCCGCAAATAAGTTTTACGAGTGTAAATGGTATCGCTTCTGCCATTTTCTATGAATAATTTTGGCTACAATCTTTATAAACACTGAAGAAGGGTGCAAAGTCAAATGCAAAAGATTATGTGCGGGATGCATTTAACAATTCTAGAGCGTCTTGAGGGTCAGAAGAATACATGTCCGCGCCTATCCTTTTGGCGAACTCGACCGTGACCGGAGCTCCTCCGATAACAACCAAAACTCCGGGATGTGCGGACTTGATTTCATTTGTGATCTGTTCCATGCTGACCATTGTCGTAGTGAGAAGAGCGCTCAATCCAACGGCATGAGGAGAATTGCGATCTATGGCCTCGATGAAGCTTTCTGCTGAAACATCAACTCCACAATCAATGACTTCCCATCCACCCCCCTCAAAGATCATCGCCACAATCTTTTTCCCGATATCGTGCAAATCTCCGGCCACCGTTCCCATGACGATTCTCCCCCGGTACTGTATGTCCCCTGATAAAAAATAGGGCCTGAGATGCTCCATCCCAGCGGTCATCGCTCTTGCTTCTATCAGAACATCGGGGAGATATATCTCGTTCCTCTGGAATTTTTCGCCAACTTGTCCCATCCCAGCAACCAAGCCCTTCCCCAAAATCTCGGCGGGTGGGATATCCTCTTTCAAAGCAAGCCGTACCAATTCATCCGCACCCTCTTGGTCTTTCATATCTGGGGGATGGAGTGATTGGAGGTTAACTTTGCCTTTTTCTACACAGACGGCAATTCTCTCTAGAATGTCTTTTTTATTTGAACCCATCGGAATGCGTCTCCTCACTCAAGTAGAGTGACTCACCTTAATACACCATTCCCTATATCAAATCAACGATGAATCGACCTCTCTTTTTTAAGGGCAGGCCTTTGTTTCCTTAATTTTTAAATGTCTCCATTTCATAGACCTTGATTCAGCAAAGATTGCTTCTATAATTATAGCCAAAAAACGTGGTGTTTATACAATCCTTTTTAATTGACCTGAGCAGAGAGAACCCTTATAATTTTGACATCATGAAGTGGGTATACATCGAAGATATCGCTCGTTATAAGGACCAGGATGTCGAGATACGGGGATGGGTTTACAACAAACGCTCCAGTGGAAAGGTTCGCTTCATCCTAGTGAGAGATGGAACAGGATTGATCCAATCTACAATGTACAGTGCAGACAAAGATCATCCTCTCTTTGTCAAGTTTGATGAGCTCACTCAAGAGTCTTCGATCATTCTACGCGGTACTGTTAGGGAAGAAAAGAGAGCAGCCGGAGGATTTGAACTCAGCGTCAAAGACCTGGAAATCGTTCAGATCGCAGAAGAATACCCCATAACTCCGAAAGAACACGGTATCCCCTTTCTTATGGAACATCGGCATCTCTGGCTTCGATCTCAAAAACAAAATGCTGTTTTACAGATCAGGGCAGAGCTTATCAAAGCCATTCGCGACTTTTTCGATGGAAGAGGTTTTCGCCTTATGGACACACCCATCCTGACTCCCAGTGCCTGTGAAGGAACAACTACGCTTTTCGAGACAGAATATTTTGACCAGAAAGCGTATTTAAGCCAAAGCGGACAGCTTTACAATGAAGCCACGGCCATGGCATTTGGGAAAGTGTATTGTTTTGGACCGACGTTCAGAGCAGAAAAATCAAAGACACGAAAGCACTTGATCGAATTCTGGATGGTCGAGCCCGAGGTTGCCTTCGCGCTCCTAGATGACACTATAAAACTGGCAGAGGACCTCATAGTTTACATTATCGAACGGATCCTGGAAAAGAGAAAGGATGAACTCAATGTCCTTGAAAGAGACACAAAGCCTCTCGAAAAAGTAAAAACACCATTTCCACGAATCACCTACGATGAAGCGTATAAACTCCTTAAGGAAAAAGGATCGGAGATGGAGTATGGGGATGATCCAGGAGCTCCTGAGGAAACGCTCATCTCTGAGATCTTTGATACTCCGGTTAGCATCACACACTTTCCTAAGGCAATAAAGGCCTTTTACATGCAGCCTGATAAAGAGCGGCCTGACCTAGTATTGGGCGTGGACATCCTGGCATCCGAAGGATATGGAGAACTCGTTGGTGGTGGCCAGAGAATCCACGATCTTGAGCTCTTGGAGCAGCGCATAAAGGAGTTTAACTTGCCCCGGGACGCGTATGAATGGTATCTAGACCTGAGAAAATATGGTTCGGTCCCTCACTCTGGGTTCGGTTTGGGCATTGAACGGACTCTTTCCTGGATCTGTAAGATCAAGCACATCAGAGAAACCATTCCATTTCCACGACTTCTCTACAAAATCTATCCCTAATTCTGTTATTAGAGGGAAAAATCAAGCGTTACAAATTGAGACATTTTTCTTTTTGCGTTTATAATTTTAAAGATATTATTTACTATTCATTTCGAACTTATTACCATAGGGGGGACATGAAAAAAGTCGCTTTGATCAGCTTGGGTTGCGCCAAGAATCTAATCGACAGCGAAGTGATGCTCGGTTTTCTCAAAAAGAGCGGCTACTCGTTCGTCACAGACACTCAAAAGGCAGATGTTTTAATCGTCAACACATGTGGATTCATCAAACCAGCTAAGGATGAGGCCAACGAAACGTTGGCGAATGCCGTAAAAACTAAAAAAAAGGGAAAGAATATAAGGGTAATAGCTGCCGGGTGCTATGTGGAACGAAACCAGCATGAGCTCCAAAAGACCTTCCCAGACGTAGACGCTTGGATGGGGACTAGGGATTTCGATAAGATCGTTTCAGCAGTGGAGGGACTCCCTTACAAAAGTGCGGCCCAATGCTATTTGTATGATCATAAATCACCGCGGTTTGTTTCCACTCCAACAGCTTGGGCTTATGTTAAAATTTCTGAAGGATGCGCCCATAATTGTTCATTCTGTGCGATCCCTCTGATCAAAGGCCCCTATCGGTCACGCAGTATCTCTTCTATAAAAAAGGAATGTTTGATCCTTGTCTCTCGCGGGGTTAAGGAAATCAACCTGATCTCACAAGACTCAACTTACTATGGTCGAGATGCAGGGCTTTCAAACGGACTCGCTGAACTTCTGGAAGAACTCATCGATATTGAGAGACTCGAGTGGATTCGAATTCTGTACGGCTATCCTGAAGAAATATCCGAACCCCTTCTTGATATTATGCAAGAAGAAAAAATCTGTTCTTATCTTGATATTCCCTTTCAGCATGCCAATGTGAAAATCATAAAGGCTATGAAAAGAGGATTTGATGGACATAGATCACTAAAGTTGATTGATAAAATTAGAAAAAAGCTTCCAGATATCAGCTTACGAACTTCCCTAATCGTAGGTTTTCCTGGAGAGGGACCAGAAGAATTTTCCCATCTTAAAAACTTTGTCTCATCTGCTCAGTTAGATCATTTGGGAGTTTTTGCCTATTCCCCAGAAGAAGGAACCGATTGTTTTTCACTCGGCGATCCCATCCAGGACAATGTCAAGCAAGACAGACTGGAAGAAATTTTCCAGATCCAGGCTGAGATATCTTTTAAAAAAAATTTAAAATACTTGGGTCAATCATTTGATGTGCTCGTTGAAGGGCATCTAAAGGACAATACAAACCTCCTTCTCTCCCGAGGCCGGTTTCAAGCACCTGAAGTCGATGGCGTCGTCTTGATAAACGTGGACAAAAACATGCCTGATTTAGTGAATTCCATCCAAAAAGTTGAAATCATTGACAGGGATGTATATGATTTAATTGGAAAACCTATCCAATGAAAATTCTTTCGAAAATAATTGCCACTTTTTTTGGTGTCGGCTACCTACCCTTAGCACCGGGTACAATCGCAAGTTTTTTGATGATTCTTCTCTACAAGTATTATCTCTACACATGGAATTGGCCAGTATATTTGGGAGTTCTTGTTTTAATATTTATCTTTGGAGCGCTCGCTTCCTCTGTTCATGCAGAAACCATAAAAAAGCAGGATCCTCGGAGTGTAGTTATAGATGAAGTGTTGGGACAACTTATCGTGTTATTCCGCATGCCTCCCGCATGGCCTCTCCTTATTGCCAGCTTTCTGCTTTTCCGGATGCTGGATATCTTAAAGCCGTATTTAATTAAGAAATCTGAAAATTTTCCCAGAGGATGGGGAATTATGATGGACGACGTCGTAGCCGGTGTATGTTCAGGCATTATTATTAATCTCTACTTACTTCTAACATGAAACTCGGGGAAAACAGCAGAATAGAAATCATCGCAGTCGGCAATGAACTCCTCACTCCCCACTATCAAGATACCGATTCTCTTTACATCACCCAACGCTTGAATGACTTGGGAATGGAGATCAATTTCAAGTCCATTGTTGGAGATAGCCGGGATGATCTAGCTGATTGTATTAGCAGCAGCCTCGTCCGTTCGGACATAATATTTCTCATCGGTGGACTCGGTCCAACTGAAGATGACCGGACCCGTGAGGTTGTTGCATCCACTCTCGGAAAAAAGCTTATCTTTGAGGAAAAGATCCTAAACAAAATAAGACAGCGCTTTGAACTTAGAGGCTTTGAGATGCCTTCTGTGAATAACAAACAGGCATATATCATCGAAGATTCCTCTATTCTCGAAAACAAGCATGGAACGGCCCCGGGACTTTGGCTAGAAGCAGGCGATAAACTCCTCATACTCCTCCCAGGCCCTCCCCATGAAATCAAGCCCATGTTTGAAAATTATGTATGGCCACGATTCCTGGAGTTCCAGAAACAGTTTGTGGCAAGACGGGTGTTAAAGACTTCAGGACTTACAGAATCCAAGATCGATTCCATTCTCTTAGATGTCTATCCTCTGCAACCATCAGTCAACCTGACGACTCTCGCCTATCCAGGACAAATTGAGCTTCACCTTTTTTCTCGCTCAATGGAAAGCCATAAAAAAGCGGATGAAGCTCTCGATGATCTCGAATACGATCTCCAAAAACGCCTGGGAGATAATATTTTTTCCTCATCCGGTGAAGAACTTGAGGAAGTAGTAGGGTCATTATTGCGTCAAGCTCAAAAAACTCTAAGCATAGCGGAATCATGTACGGGTGGCTTACTGGGTCATCGCATCACGAATGTTTCAGGCAGTTCGGACTATTTTCAACAGGGAGTTCTGACATATTCGAATGATTCCAAGGTACAACTATTGAATATTCCGTATGATCTCATTCTCCAGCACGGTGCTGTCAGTCATGAAGTTGCTAAGGCTATGGCCATCGGAATCAGGAAAATATCAGGGTCAGATATTGCCCTCTCTATTACAGGAATTGCAGGACCTAATGGAGGGTCACCAGAGAAACCTGTTGGCCTTGTCTACGTTGGGCTATCCTGGGAAGGCGATGTAGAAGTTGCGAAGAATATTTTTTTGGGGAACAGAGAAATCATCAAGACCCAATCCTCTCAGAAAGCTCTTGATATGCTTCGACGTCATCTTCTAAAATACCAAAAGAAGAGATAAAGTAATCAAATAACTTGACATGAGAACTTTTGTGGCCATAGATCTCAAACCTGAAATCAAAAAAAACATTTCTCAATTCATACAAAAACTCGAAAGTCACAATCCCAATGCCAGATGGGTGAAAAACCAGGGCATGCACCTGACGCTAAAGTTTGTCGGAGAAATCACGGATGACAAAGCCCGTGAAATTCGATCGGTATTGATGGACCTTTCTTTAAGGCATGAGCGCTTTCCGATGAAACTGTTGGGCACGGGCACATTCCCTCCAAGGAGCAGACACCCAAGAATTCTTTGGGTGGGGATCGAGGAAAGCCAGAAACTGATGTCAGTGCAGAATGAGGTTGAATCCATGCTGGAAAAATTATCTATTTCCCGAGAAAAGCGAAGGTTCCATCCCCACCTGACTTTGGGAAGGGTCAGATCGAGTCACAATATCGCGCCAGTCCTGGAAGAGTTGTCTGAAAACAGAGACACAGAATTTGGAAGCATGGAAGTGGAGGAGATCACTTTTTTTAAGAGCACACTTAATCCCACAGGCGCAGAATACAGCGCCCTCGCAAAAGTTCAACTCAAATGACAATTATCTATGCTACGCTCTCCTATCTTGTCGGGTCCATCCCAACCGGCTACATAATGTACAAGCTCAGCGAAAAAAAGGATATCCGCAGATTTGGCAGTCAGGCGACAGGCGCTACTAATGTTCTCCGGCTTAAAGGGTGGAAGTACGCCCTTCCTGTTGGGCTGTTTGATATTCTCAAAGGATTTCTTGTCGTTTATTTCGCTCTCAAGCTATTTCCGGATAAAAGATTGGCTCTTCTGTGCGGATTTCTGGCTGTGCTGGGGCATTGTTTTCCGATATTTATCAAATTCAAGGGCGGGAAAGGAGTTGCTACTACTGTAGGAGTTTATGCAGCTTTGGCTCCTGTCCCGCTCCTGTGTTCTGTCGGGATTTTTCTGGCTGCTGTCTTACTCACACGGTATGTTTCTCTAGGATCTCTGCTGGCAATGTTTTTTTTTCCCATTTTCGTCCTATACCTAATAGGAGACCCTTACGTTATCGCCTTGAGCATTGCCATCTTTTGTTTGATAATTTTTAGACATATGGGTAATATCAAGAGGTTGATCGCCGGAAACGAAAGAAAATTTAGAGAAAAAGGCAAATGAAGGCATGCGTCATCGGAGGTGGATCCTGGGGAAGTGCCGTTGCCTTGCATCTTGGCCGAAAGAACATAGACACACATCTCTGGATCAGAGAAAAGGATATCTATGAAGATACCATCCAGTTCAGAGAAAACAAAACATTCCTTCCTGGAGCAATATTTCCGTCTTCCGTATCCTTTTTTCAAGAGATGGGAGAGTGTGTCCAATCGACTGAGATCGTCTTTGTCGCCGTCCCTTCCAAATTCTGTCGTTACATATACACAAAAATCCAACCCCACCTCTCATCACAACACATCATTGTCAGCTTGACTAAAGGGATTGAAGATGGAACACTCAAAAGGATGAGTGAGGTGATGGCAGAGATCTTTTCACCCCATTTTGTGCCTCATCTCGCTGTGCTTTCAGGCCCTAGTTTTGCAAAAGAGGTCGCTGTTGCTCATCCCACCGCTGTCGTCGTTGCATCTGAAGACAATGTTGTGGCAAAGGAGGTCCAACAATTTGTGTCAGGGTCTAATCTGCGTGCCTATACTTCTGAGGATGTACTAGGTGTTGAGATCGCAGGTGCGCTTAAAAATGTTGTAGCCATAGCTGCAGGAATATCCGATGGGCTTCAGTTCGGAGATAATTCTCGTGCCGCCTTGATCACAAGAGGGTTAGCAGAAATAACCAGATTGGGGATAACACTCGGGGCAAAAAGAGAAACATTTGCTGGTTTGACTGGCGTGGGAGACCTTGTCCTTACCTGTACAGGACAACTCAGCCGAAACCATTATGTGGGTTATGAGATAGGTCAGGGAAAGCGGATGGAAGAGGTCGTATCTCACATGAAAATGGTTGCAGAGGGTATAACCACAACACTCTCAAGCCACCAATTGGCGTCAAGGGAAAATGTCGAGATGCCCATCCATGAACAGGCTTATCTTGTCCTCTACAAGAATAAGGATCCACGGACAGCGTTGCAGGACTTGATGGCAAGAAAACTAAAAGACGAATAACTGGATTATTTATAAAATATTTCGATATATAACTTTTTCGGTGATATGAGTTAGTTATAATGTTCATGTTCAAGAGATCGAATATTGGATATCTAGAAAGAATAGTTTATATTTTTATATCGAAATCTTTTACCCTCTGGGCGAGTCGATTTCACCGCATCTGCTTCGTTGCAGCCCGGGTTAGGTTGGGACGGTTCGCAGTGGACACCCACAGCTTCATGGGCCGCTGCCTTAACCTTAATGTTAGGGTGGGGTGGGTTGGACTCAACTCGTAAATAATCCAGTAAGTTTTAGAGAGGTGAAACGATGAAAATAAGAACAGCAGGAATTCTTTTGGTGTGTTTATCTCTAGCGTTTTGTTCCTCGCCTGAGAAAAAATTCGAAAAACAGAGAGAACAAGATCCCCGTTATCAATATAACTTAGCTCTTTTCCATCTGAACAACGGAAATCCTGATGAAGCCATCAAATTTTTCAATAAATGCATCTCCCTTGATTCAAAGTATTATCTTTCATACAACGGCATTGGGATCGCCAATTTGATGAAGGGTGAGTTCAAAACAGCAATCGACTTTTTTCAGAAAAGTCTGCAGCTCAATCCAGCTCTGACCGAGGCACATAATTATATGGGAACCGCTTACCAGGAAATCGGCATGCTCGATAAAGCTGAAGAGGAATTTAGAACAGCGGCATCCGATGCCAACTATAAATCCAGAGAGCTCCCCTATTATAATCTAGCTCGACTGTATTTAACGAAAGACATGTCCAAAGATGCGCTCTATTATGTTCAAAAGTCCATCGAAGCGAATCCCAGATTAGTAATGGCTCATAACCTTGAGGGTGTTCTGTATGAAAGGCTCAATGATTTTGATAAGGCTATCGAAAGCTATAAGGCCGGATTAAAGCTTTCTGAAGAAGATCTTAATTTAAAATTCAATCTCGCAGTAGCTTATTTTAAAAACACGCAATACAATCTTGCCAGAGAGATGTTCGACGAGATCTATTCCGGTGCCGGCATAGAGATGAAAAAGAAGATCGATGAGTATCTTAAACTCATCAAGTGATCCTTCCTAGCAACAAACAGGAAACCGGAAAATTAAGTGCCTTCTTCCCACCCCGCAAGATATTTTTGTTGTTCGGGTGTGAGTGTGTCTATGGTGATTCCCAGAGATTTCAGCTTCATGCGTGCAATATCATCATCGATCTCTCTGGGAACAGGATAGACTTTTTTCTCAAGTTTTTTCCCCGGTTTCAACAGGAAGAGAGCACTCATCGCCTGATTTGCAAAACTCATGTCCATAACCACAGCAGGATGCCCTTCTGCCGCAGCCAGATTGATCAAGCGTCCCTGTCCTAAAAGATAAATCTTTCTCCCGCTTTTGAGAGTGTATTCTTCCACAAACTCCCTGATTGTTCTTTTACTCTTACTCAATTCTTCTAAAGAGGGGATATCGATCTCCACATTAAAATGTCCTGAGTTAGCGACAATAGCCCCATCCTTCATTATTGCAAAATGTTCTTTGGTTATTACGTTTTTGTCTCCTGTCACGGTCACAAACACATCGCCGACTCTTGCGGCATCCTTTAAGGACATCACCTGGTACCCATCCATCACAGCCTCCAACGCACGCAACGGATACACTTCACAGACAACGACTTTTGATCCGGCTCCTCTGGCTCTCATGGCAACTCCCCGGCCACACCATCCATAACCGGCTATGACAAAATTCAATCCAGCAAGGAGGATGTTTGT